>NZ_JBMDKL010000007.1:0-196998 GCF_057809695.1 Flavobacterium sp. FG139 | reverse complement strand
AATACAAAACCGTCTACTTCGATTCTCCCGAAGCTTCGGGACGGACGATGCCTCTGAAACCTTCAAGGAAACTTGGAGGTTTTTTTATTGTGAATTTTTAGAAAAAATTGATTAAAGATATTGCAAAACCGTCTACTCCGATTATCCTGAAGCTTTGGGACGGACGATACCTCTAAAACCTTCAAGGAAACTTGGAGGTTTTTTTATTGTAAATTTTTAGAAAAAATTAATTAAAGGTAATACAAAACCGTCTACTTCGATTCTCCCGAAGCTTCGGGACGGACGATGCCTCTAAAACCTTCAAGGAAAATTTTGGGTTTTTTATTGTAAATTTTTAGAAAAAACTATTAATTCTCCTCAGAATTTATAGTTTCAATAATCATTATTTTAATTGGATTTATTCTGGAATAACAACAATTATCACAATGTTTGTCTGGTTTTAAATCTTGAATCTCAAAAATAGAATTAATAGGAAGTTTGTCAATTAAATCAATTACTTCTTTAGTGAATTTTGTTCCTTCAATTACAATACTCTTATTACCAATCTTAACTACAAATTGATCTAAATTAATATTTAAATCGTACAGAAAATCTTTAGGAAAATCAATAGAAATTGTGGCATTTTTAAGTTCATCTTTAGACATTAAAATTATCGATTGATGGCTAATTAATCCATTAATTGCACCATAAGCTTTTGGTATGTTTTTTATTCTAAATTTATATACTTCTTTTTTAGTAGAACCATCATTTAAAACAATATCTATAATAATAATAGATTCAATTCCTGAACCAGGAAGTAATTGATATTTACCTTCTGCATATTTGTATAACCCAATTCCTGAAGCTGTAAATGATTTACAATTTGGAACTGCAATTGAGATAAGATTGGGTAATCCACGATAAACAACATTGACTTTTTCTAATGAAACAACACTACTATTTGAAGTTTTTAAATCTATATTTTGATACATTACATGGGTTGTATCGATTGATTCAACTGTATATACTTGAGGTACAACAACCGAAATGGTATCATTTTGTCCGTAAAATGAAAGTGAAAAAAATAATAGAAATAAACTTATTTTTTTCTGCATAAAAAAGATTATTGTTTGTTTTCTAGCTTTTCAGCTGCTTTAGTAACAATTTGCTTGTCTTTGGGTAATAACCCTTGGGAAAGAATAAAAACACCTGAAATTATTAAAACAACGCTAATAAACTTTTTAATAAGTAGAATGTTTTTAGGATTTAATTTAGTACGTAATTGTTTGGCTGCTAATATTTTAAAAATATCGGTAATAAAATACATGGTAACCATTGTGGCTAAAAAAGTAAACATTCGAGTTGGATCTAATTTTAATCGAGGCCCAATTGTAATTAAAATTAATAACCAATAACCAAGTACTCCAACATTAATAAAATTAAGAAAAAACCCTTTTATGAATAAAGTAACATAATTGTTTTTAGCTAATTCTGCTGGGTCTTCTTCATCAATACTTTTTTCTGCTTTTTTATTCTTTATTAACGTAATAATGCCATAAGTAAGCATCACTAATCCACCAAAAATAAATAAAGCAGGATCGTCTTTTATACTTTGTATTAACCTATAACTACTAAAATAAGCTATTAAAATGAAGATAACATCGGCTAAAACAACACCTAAATCGAAGATTATAGCTGCTTTAATTCCTTTTACAACACTGGTTTCTAGTAGTACAAAGAATACTGGACCAATCATAAAACTCAATATAAAACCAGGAAGAATAGCAGCAGCAATATCTTGTAACATAACTATTTTTTAACGTAAATTTATTCTGCAATTTAGAATTTAAAATTTAAAATCTAAAATAAATCTACTTCGCTTCCTCAATTGTTCCTCCAGCAACGATTTTTTGGTTGATTTCTTTTGGCTTTCCGTAAATGGTAATATCGCCACCAGCACGCACCTTAGCGTCCACTAAATCGGTAGCATAAACATCGGCTTCACCTCCTGCATTTGAAGTGATAACCGTTTGATTTGTAATGAGTTTATCCGCTTCATAAGTACCGCCCGAATTCACTAAAACATCTTGATTGGTAGCTGCTCCAGTAACTGAAATTGAAGATCCATTAGCGACTCTTGCCGTTAATTTACTAACATCAACTTTTATTTTTACTTGTGAACCTTCTTTGGCTTTTATATCAAATGAAGTCGATTTAAAAGTTGCTTCGCTAGCAATTCTAGAACCTTCATTAGCCTCTACAGCCTCTATTTTTTTGTAATAAACGGTTGCTGAAATATTATCACCAGAAAGTAATTTTGTTAACGGCATTCTGATTTTTAATTCACCGTTTTTATTGACTAATTCTACTTCTTCAGCACCTGAACCCGTAAGTACTACTTTGGTTTCATTTCCTGGAACTAAAATCACATCAATTTGATCAAAAGCAGTTACCTTATTAAAATCACCTACTTTTTTTTCGGTTTGACTGAATGCTACCGAACTGAATACTAATAAACTAAAAAATATTTGTTTCATAATTATTCATTTTTTCTGATGAACGTAAAATCTAATTGTTTTTTTACCAAATCAGCATTTTTTACTTTAACGTAAACTTCGTCGCCTAATTGTAGTAAACTCTTAGAAATTTCACCTACTAAAGCATATTGTTTTTCATCAAATGTGTAATAATCGTCTTTTATTTCTCGAATTCTACACATTCCTTCACATTTATTGGATACAATTTCTACGTAAATTCCCCATTCGGTAACTCCTGAAATAACACCCAAAAACTCTTCGTCTTTGTGATCTTGCATGTATTTAATTTGCATGTATTTAATCGAATCACGTTCGGCGTTGGTAGCTAAACTTTCCATATTGGATGAATGTTCACATTTTTCTTCATACACTTCTGCAGAAACTGATTTTCCGCCATCCAAATAATATTGCAGTAAACGATGTACCATCACATCGGGATAACGTCTAATAGGTGATGTAAAATGGCTGTAGTAATCAAAAGCTAATCCGTAGTGACCAATATTCTCGGTAGAATATTTGGCTTTACTCATGGTTCGAATGGCCAACGTATCGATTAAATTCTGTTCTTTCTTTCCGTTAACATCGGACATTAATTGATTTAACGATTTAGAAATAGTTGCCTTTTCTCGTAAATCTATTTTATAACCAAATTTAGAAATCAAGGCTTGCATCGCAAAAAGCTTGTCTTCATTAGGTTCGTCGTGAATTCTATAAACGAAAGTTTTCTTTTGTTTTCCAATAAATTCGGCTACTTTTCTATTGGCTAAAAGCATGAATTCTTCAATCAAATGATTGGCATCTTTCGAAACTTTAAAATAAACACCTTCAGGTTCACCGTTGTCATCCAAATTGAATTTCACTTCGACTTTATCAAAGGAAATTGCACCATTATTCATTCTATTTCTCCGAAGAATTTTAGCCAATTCATCCAATTTTAAAGTCGCTTCTGTAATTGCATCGGAAGCTTTATATTCTTTTCCAGTTAAAGAAATTTCAGCTGGAATAGTGGCTGCTTTAGTTTCAATTATCACTTGTGCTTCTTCATACGAAAAACGTTGATCCGAATTGATAACCGTTCTTCCAAACCATTGGTTGATAACTGTTGCTTTGTGATCGATTTCGAAAATAGCCGAAAACGTATATTTTTCTTCCTTCGGACGAAGCGAACAAGCAAAATTAGACAACACTTCGGGCAACATCGGAACTACTCGATCCACTAAATACACCGAAGTAGCTCTATTATAGGCTTCATCATCTAGAATGGTTCCTTCTTGCAAATAATGCGACACATCGGCAATATGAATTCCGATTTCGAAGTTGCCATTTTCTAATTTTTTAAACGATAAGGCATCATCAAAATCTTTAGCATCTTTTGGATCAATTGTAAACGTTAACGTATCACGCATATCACGACGCTTTGCAATCTCTTCGGGATGAATGGCAGTATCTAATTTTTGGGCGAAAACTTCTACTTCTACCGGAAAATCATACGGCAAACCATATTCGGCAAGAATCGCGTGAATTTCAGTATCGTGTTCGCCGGGTTTTCCTAAAACTTTGATGACTGAACCAAAAGGTGAATCGGCTTTTTTAGGCCAATCTTCAATTTTAACCACCACTACATCACCGTTTTCGGCACCAAAATATTTGTCTTTCGGAATAAAAATATCAGTATACATTTTCGCATTGGCGGTAGATACAAAAGCAAAATTTTTCTGAATGTCAATCACACCGACGAATTCGGTTTTACTTCTTTCCAAAACTTCAATCACTTCACCTTCGGGTTTTTTACCACGACGACGATTGTAAACATAGACTTTAACTTTGTCTTTATCTAAAGCATGATTCAAATTATTGGTCGGTATAAATACATCGTCCTCAAATTCGTCGCAAATAAAATACGCCGTTCTTCGAGACGTCATATCGATCGTTCCTTCATAATAATCTTGCGAAACAGCTTTCACTAAATATTTTCCAGGTTCGCTTTCAATAATTACTTTTTGAGCGGCAAGTATTTTTAAATCTTTAATGATTTCGTTTCTACTTTTAGTATCATTCAATTCAAGAACAGCACATATTTGCTTGTAATTAAATGGTTTATTGGCGTTTTTAGATAGTATTTTTAAAATCTTTTCAGAGAACGTTTTGGCTGGTTTTCCAAACTTTTTTGGCATTTTACTCATAATTCATTTATAATAAAGTTTAAAATTAGTGAATAGTACGCTGTAAATAGTAATTAGAGACAATATTTATCTAAAATATAACTTTTGTACCTTTATAAAAAAATCAAAATGACCGAATTTGAAACGATTGCTGTATTCAATTTTCCACACGAAATCATTGTGTTAAAATCGATTTTAGAACATAAAGGAATTCCATTTTTATTTCAAAACGAGAATTTAGTTTCAGTAAATCCTATGGCGAGCTATGCCTATGGCGGCATTCAGCTAAAAGTGCATCCCAACGATTTTGAAAAAGTACAAGAAATTTTAGATAACTTAAATACCAATTTAGAAATAGTATAAAATCTATATTCTAATCTCTTTGTTCTATTTTTTAAAATTTAAAGTTTTCAACATCTATTAAAAGCAACAAAAAGAAATTTTAAATTTTAATTAATTTATAATGGTTATTATAGCGTGTTAATTAGTAGCATAACTTTAATTTTTAAAAGTTGATTTTGTAGTTGTGCTTTTTTATACCGATTTATTAACATAGTTTTAAGAAAGTAATTCATTCATTTTTAAGCTAATTTAGAAATTCATCAACAGTTGTTAACAAGTAAAAAAACAAACTTTTTGTAGATAACTTTGGTTGTTCATTTCTGTTGAAAAACATAAAAATAGTATTGATAACTTTTCTAAAAAAAGCCCAAACTAAATTTGATTTTCTCGTTTCAATTTTTGATTACAAATTATACGCACACCACCAAAAAAAACTTCTAATTTTCTATCCAAAGTTGTTAACAAAAGCTGTTAATTTAAAGTTAGCTGAATATCAACGAATTGTAAATCGCTATTAACAATTAAAAAATTTAACATTTGAATTACATAAAATGCAATGATTTTCAATTACTTATAAAAATATGTTATCAACACAATTTCGTTATACAAAGTAAATCAGGTAGTTATATTTTTACTAAAATGAAAACGATATCCTAATAAGTTTGATTAAATTTGTGCACACAACTACAATATAAAAAACTATGAAAATCTCTATCGGAAACGATCACGCAGGACCAGATTATAAAAAGGCTATTGTTGCCTTTTTAACTTCAAAAGGACACGAAATTTTAAACCATGGAACCGACACTTTTGATAGTGTAGATTATCCCGATTTTGGGCATCCTGTAGCGATCGATGTCGAATCTGGAAAAGCCGAGTTCGGAATCGTCATTTGTGGTTCTGGAAACGGAATTGCGATGAGCGCCAACAAACATCAAGGTATTCGTGCGGCACTTTGTTGGACCAAAGAAATTTCGGCGCTAGCGCGCCAACACAATAATGCGAATGTAGTAAGCATTCCGGCGCGATTTACCTCTATTCAACAAGCCGTAGAAATTGTAGACACTTTTTTAAATACTGAATTTGAAGGCGGAAGACACGCTACACGTGTAGCTAAAATTAGTTGCTCATAAATGGCACACGATCATTCACATATTCACATCCACAAACACGAAGTACAAGGCAAAAATTTAGTCTATTCTATTTTGTTGAATTTACTCATTACCATTGCTCAAATTATTGGCGGCATTGTTTCGGGTAGTTTGGCACTTATTTCTGATGCACTTCACAATTTTTCGGACGTACTTTCATTAGGATTTAGCTTGATAGCTCATAAATTATCGCGTAAAAAGGCTACTGAAAACAATACTTTTGGATACAAACGTGCCGAATTGATAGCCGCTTTTGTAAATGCTTCAACCTTAATTATTGTTGCTTTCATCCTTATTTATGGCGCTATCGGACGCTTTATACATCCGAAACCTATCGAATCGAGTTTGGTCATTTGGTTGGCTATTTTAGGAATTATTGTCAATGGTGCTTCGGTTTTATTACTACAAAAAGACGCCGATCACAACATCAATATGAAATCGGCATACCTGCATTTATTAACCGATATGATGGCTTCCGTTGCCGTTTTAGTAGGCGGATTGCTAATGAAATTTTACGGTTGGTTTTGGGTAGATAGTGTCATGACTATTGCTATTGCCATTTATTTGATAGTGGTTGGCGCCAAATTAGTAATCGAATCTACTAAAATGTTGATGCTGTTTACTCCCGAAAGTATTGATCTTGGTAAATTGGTTGATGAGGTTCACAAAATTCCTGGAGTGAAAAAATTGCACCACATTCACATTTGGAATTTAAACGATGAAGAACTCCATCTTGAGGCACATTTAGATTGTATGCACGATATTAAAATGAGTGAATTCAATGAACTTTTAGAGCAAATTGAACACGTTTTATTCGATCAATTTCATATCAATCACATCAACATTCAACCCGAATTCGAAAAACAAGATCCTAAAGACAGCATCGTACAAGATTAATTAATTACATAATGACCAACATTCAATTCCTTCAAAGCCAAGTAAATACTTCGCCCAAAAATATAGAAGCAACGTTGAAATTGCTTTCAGAAGAGTGCACCATTCCTTTTATTTCACGCTATAGAAAAGACCAAACCGGAAATTTAGATGAGGTGGTTATTGAACAAATAGCCAAACTATCTAAACAGTACGACGAAATCGTAAAACGCAAAGAAAGTATCTTAAAAACTATTGAAGAGCAAGGTCAATTATCACCAGAATTAAAGAAAAAAATCACAGAAAGTTTCGATTTACAAGAAATTGAAGATTTGTATTTGCCGTATAAAAAGAAGAAAAAAACGCGTGCCGATGTAGCGCGTGAAAACGGCTTAGAACCATTAGCTAATTTGATATTAGCGCAAAAAAATGATGATGTCGATTTTTTGTCAACACAATTCATCAACAAAAATGTACCCAACGAAGAGGAAGCTTTGCAAGGCGCAAGAGACATTGTTGCCGAATGGATTAATGAAAACATTGCTGTACGACAAAGTTTGCGACGCTTGTATGCTAAAAAAGCCGTGATAGAAACTAAAGTCGTAAAAAAGAAAGCCGAAGAAGAAGGCGCTCAAAAGTTTGCTCAATATTTCGATTGGTCAGAACCGTTGTCAAAAGCACCATCTCACCGATTACTTGCTATGCTTCGTGCCGAAAACGAAGGTTTTATAAAACTTAAAATCGAAACAGATCTTGATGAAACGTATGATGTAATAGACGAATTGGTAATTAAAAATAGTAATTCGCCGTCAATTTCTCATGTTCAATTGGCCATTGAAGATAGTTATAAAAGATTACTTCATCCTGCTATTTCAAACGAGACTTTACAGGAAGCCAAAGCCAAAGCCGACATCAAAGCGATAGATGTTTTTGCCGGTAACTTGAGTCAGTTGTTGTTAGCGCCACCATTGGGAGAAAAGCGAATTTTAGCCATCGATCCTGGTTTTAGAAGCGGTTGTAAAATTGTTTGTCTGGATGAAAAAGGCGATTTATTATACAACGAAACGATATATCCGCACCAGCCACAAAACGAAACGGCCATGGCGATGAAAAAGATAAAATCGATGGTCAATGCCTACAACATCGAAGCGATTTCTATTGGTAACGGAACCGCCAGTCGTGAAACCGAATTTTTCATTAAAAAAATAGCTTTTGACAAACCGGTTCAAGTTTTTGTGGTTTCAGAGGCTGGAGCTTCGGTTTATTCAGCCAGTAAAATTGCACGTGATGAATTTCCAAATTACGATGTAACCGTTCGTGGTTCGGTTTCTATTGGCAGACGACTTTCTGATCCGTTGGCTGAGCTGGTAAAAATCGATGCGAAGTCAATAGGTGTAGGGCAATACCAACACGATGTAGACCAAACTAAACTGAAAGAAGAATTGGATACAGTTGTAGTGCGTTGCGTCAATTCGGTTGGAATTAACATCAATACCGCCAGTAAATCGTTGTTGAGTTATGTGTCGGGAATAGGAGAGAAGATGGCCGAAAATATTGTGGCATATCGTACCGAAAACGGTCCTTTTGAAGATCGAAAACAAATCAAAAAAGTACCGCGTTTGGGTGAAAAAGCCTACCAACAAGCGGCTGCATTCGTTCGAATTCACAATGGAAAAAATCCATTAGACAATTCTGCGGTGCATCCTGAAGCCTATCCAATTGTGGAAAAAATGGCTAAAGATTTGAAGATTTCGGTTAACGAATTGATTGCCAATAAAGAGAAAATAGCGTTAATTCAACCCGAAAAATATACCAACGAAACCATTGGAATTCTCGGAATCAAAGACATTTTAAAAGAGTTAATAAAACCCGGACTTGACCCAAGAAAAGCGGCCAAAGTATTCGAATTTGATCCCAATGTAAAAACAATCAAAGACGTTAAAACCGGAATGATTTTACCCGGAATTGTCAACAACATTACGGCTTTTGGATGCTTTGTAGATATTGGTGTTAAAGAAAGTGGTTTGGTACACATTTCACAGCTCCAAGCCGGTTTTGTTTCCGATGTGAATGAAGTCGTAAAACTCCACCAACACGTTCAGGTCAAAGTAGTTGAGGTTGACGAAGACCGAAAACGCATTCAGTTGACGATGATTTTATAAAAAATAAAAAATCCCAAATTCCAAGTTTAATCGGAATTTGGGATTTTTGCTTTAAAATAACTAAAGTTATTCTTTTGTATCTTCTTCTTTTTTAGAAACAGTAGGTTGATCATCTTGAGCGGCTTTTTTAAATTCTTTAACGCCACTTCCTAATCCTTTCATTAATTCTGGAATTTTTTTACCTCCAAAAAGCAATAAAGCAACACCTAAAATAAGCAATACATGCATTCCTGTAAGCTCTAAAAATATAGTTAAAAAGTTCATAGTCTTTTAAATTAGAAATAATAATATGCAAATGTAAAAAATAAAAACGGAGTTCAGCAAATATTTCACGTTAAAGAACGTTAAAAAGCCAAGTTCGAATTGGAACTAATTTCTATATTTGTATAATAATCAAATTCATGTCTGAAAAACGCCTCAAAAAACAGTTATTAAAGAAGAAACTCTTCACTAAGAACCGATTGGTGATTTTGAACGAAGATACTTTCGAAGAAATCTTTTCTTTGAAGTTAACTTTGATGAATGTTTTTGTGGTGGCTTCCATCGGCGCCATATTGATTATTACGGTTACAACCTACATTATTGCCTTTACGCCTTTACGCGAATACATTCCGGGATATACGTCAACCAAACTCAAGAAAGACGCTACCGAATTGGCTCTAAAATCGGATTCACTGGAATTTGCCATCAAAAAAAACGAATTGTATTTAGAATCGATTAAAAAGGTTTTGAACGGTAATTTACAGTATGCCAAAGTCAATAAAGATTCTATTTTGGCTATAAAAGAAGATACGTTACCCGATTTGCAATTGACCGCAACCGCATCGGAATTAAAGCTTAGACAACAAGTTGCCGACGAAGAAGAGAAAGTTAAAGAACAAGAAAAAACTTCAAAAAAGAAGCATAAATAATGTCATTAAAATCATTTGCAGCCAAAATATTTGCCAAATCCATCCACAAAAAAACTCAAAAATGGGCTTCAAATCCTGTAGAAACCCAGCAAAAAGTGTTTCTTGATTTGATACGTCAAGCAGAAAACACGCAGTTTGGAAAAGACCATAATTTTGCCAAAATCAAAACCACTGAAGATTTTGCGCAACAGGTTCCCATTCGCGATTACGAAGAACTGAAACCCTATATAGACCGAGTGGTAAAAGGTGAAGAAAACATTCTTTGGAAAGGAAAACCACTTTATTTTGCTAAAACGTCGGGAACCACTTCAGGTGCTAAATACATTCCGCTTACGAAAGAATCGATGCCGTTTCATATAGAAGCCGCTCGAAATGCCATTCTCAATTACATTCATGAAACAGGTAAAGCCGATTTTGTAGATGGCAAAATGATTTTCTTGCAAGGCAGTCCGATTTTAGAAGAAAAGAACGGTATTAAACTCGGAAGACTTTCTGGAATTGTAGCGCATTTTGTTCCGAAATATTTACAGAAAAACCGTATGCCCTGTTGGGAAACCAATTGTATTGATGATTGGGAAACCAAAGTGGATGCTATCGTTGAAGAAACGATTAACGAAGACATGGCAGTCATTTCGGGAATTCCGTCTTGGGTGCAAATGTATTTTGAAAAACTACAACAAAAAGGAGGAAAGCCTGTTGGAGAACTCTTCAAAAACTTCAATTTGTTTATTTACGGTGGCGTGAATTATGAACCGTATCGTGCTAAATTTGAAAATTTAATAGGAAGAAAAATCGATTCGATTGAACTCTTTCCAGCATCAGAAGGATTTTTTGCGTATCAAGGTTCCCAAACCGAAAAAGGAATGTTACTGTTATTAAATTCGGGAATTTTCTATGAATTTGTAAAATCGGAAGAATTCTTTAGGGAAAATCCTAAGCGTTATACTATTGGTGAAGTAGAATTAGGTGTAAATTATGTTTTAATCATTTCCACTAATGCCGGTTTATGGGCATACAATATTGGTGATACCATTCAATTTAAGAGTTTGAAACCGTTTCGAGTTATCGTTTCGGGTCGAATTAAACATTATATTTCGGCATTTGGTGAGCATGTTATCGGAAAAGAAGTGGAACACGCTTTGCAACAAGCGATGGAAAACACCAACATTCGGGTGAATGAGTTTACTGTAGCGCCACAAATTGCTCCAGAAACTGGTTTACCGTATCACGAATGGTTCATCGAATTTGAAAACCAACCCAATAATTTAGACGAATTTGCGTTAGCTATTGACCATGCTATGCGCCAACAAAATGTGTATTACGACGATTTGATTGTGGGTAAAGTATTGCGAACCTTGGTGATTACTAAAATTTCCAAAAACGGTTTTCAAGAATACATGAAATCGATAGGGAAATTGGGCGGTCAAAACAAGTTACCACGATTGTCTAACGATAGGAAAATAGCTGATTTTTTTGAGAAAAAAGAAAAAAGATGATAGAGAAAAGGCTATGGTTTTTAGTTGTTTTACTTAGTTTTTCGGTTGCTGCTCAAATAAAAGGCGTTGTTAAAGACAGTGTAACCGGCAAGCCAATTCCTTATGTAAATATTTGGGTAGAACATGAAAATAGTGGAACAACTTCGAGAGAAGACGGGACATTTGAAATAAAAACGGCAAAAGACAAACCTTTGTTTTTCTCCATCATTGGATATCATTCTAAAAAAGCAAATTTAAATTCTAAAAACGAAGTGCTGCTTAGTCAAAAGAGCATCGAATTAGAAAATATTGATATCATTACATTAAAAAAATCGGAATCTTTATTGGTTGGAAAATCGGTTTTTAGAAGAATTACCCATTTGCAAGGAAAATATCCGCAGATTTTAGCCAAAAAATTTGACTATGACACCATTTACAAAAGAACTCCTTATTTAAAAGAGATTGAAGTTTTTACCCAATCAGAAATTAAAGACGCAACCTTTAAACTTAGAATCTTACTTCATGATAGTGTTTCAGATTTACCTGTTATTGATTTAGTAAACGAAGACATCATTGTAAAAGTTAAAAGAGGTAGAAATAAAACCCAAATAGACGTTTCAAAATATAAAATAAAGTTCCCTGAAAAAGGTATTGATATTGGTCTAGAAAGTATGCTTATAGAAAGCAATAAGTATATTTATTCTTATAAATACAACGGACTGAATTACGATACAGAACTGTATGCGCCAGCTATAATTTGCAATAACTCAGAAGAAGAAAAGTCGTATGTTTTTTTAAATAACGAATGGATGAAAAGAAAACTAACCTATTTAGAAAGAGAAGGGCAGTATTTAGTGTTAGAACCAGCCATAAACATCATATTAACAAATTAATGAAAAATTTTTACCTATTACTTTTAGTACTCTCATCAATGGTTTCCGCCCAAATAAAAGGCGTGGTTAAAGACAGTGTAACTGGTAAGCCAATTTCGTATACCAACATTTGGGTAGAAAACGAAAATATTGGTGTAAGTTCTGAAGAAAATGGGGATTTTTCCATTAATACAAAGCCAACTAAAAATTTGGTTTTTTCGGCTTTAGGCTATGAGAAAAAAGTGGTTAAAGCTTCAGAGGCAAATGTGGTCCATTTGAATCCGAAATCATTCCAATTGGAAGAAGTGGTAGTGACCAAAAAGCTTGAAACGAAAGTCATCGAAATAGGAAAAAGTAAAACCACCATTTACCAAGCCTTTGACAACGGGCCAAGAATAGACGTGAAATTCTTTCCGTATTATCCAAAGTATAAAAAGACCAGAAACATTAGGCAAGTTACGGTCGAAACCGACAGCAAAATTGACGATGCCACCATTAAAATTCACTTCTACAGTGTGGATGCTAATGGTTTTCCAGGCGAAGAATTGTTGGCAAAAGATTTTGTGACTACCGTCAAAAAAGGTGTAAATAAAAACATTTTTAGCCTGTCTAATTTCAATTTAAGAATGCCTAAAAAAGGACTTTTTGTGGGATTTGAAAAATTGATAATAGAGAAAAATAAAGTTGAAACGACGGTGACCGATTTCAATTCGAATGTCACTTCAATCAAAAAAAGTTACTTTCCGTTGGTGTTATACAATTTTGAGGAACGCGACTTTATGTTTTCTTTTTCAGGAGGAAAATGGAACAAAGACATCAAGTATG
This sequence comes from Flavobacterium sp. FG139, assembly GCF_057809695.1. Classification (NCBI taxonomy): domain Bacteria; kingdom Pseudomonadati; phylum Bacteroidota; class Flavobacteriia; order Flavobacteriales; family Flavobacteriaceae; genus Flavobacterium; species Flavobacterium sp. FG139. The sequence continues at coordinate 183,709 of NZ_JBMDKL010000007.1, read as the reverse complement.
ACAATAACGGATTGCCTATTAAAATGATGGTTTATGAACCAGCAATTAACCTTATCCTAACCAACTAAACGACAAAATCAGTATATTTGCAGGTTAGAAAACAAAATTTAATGAAAGAAATTAAAAACATTTCGCGCTCTAGAGCGCAAGAATCGTCGGCAGCTATCGAACGATTGTACATTACCATGAGGCATTTATTTAACAGAGGTTTCTATAAACCAATGGGTGTTTCGGGAGACACATTAAGAGAAGCACTTCTCGAATTAAGACCAGAAATTTACGGAAGTATTGCAGAAGAAAAAGTCGAACTTAACGGTTTGCTGTATGTTATAGAGCGACTTCCGGTAGGCATTGAAGAATGCCGTTACATCAATTTAACTTCAGATGAAGGCTATTCCAAATCGCATTTTAAAGCCATAATTCCTCCAAAAAGAAGAAGAAATTGCTATAGAATTGACGAAGAACAAATGAATGTTGAAATCACTCGCGGTCGATCAGACATTTACGATATTTTAACGCATTTGACCTTTATTTTTATTGAATCTCACAAAATTAAAGACCGCGTTTTAATTGATGACGAAGGACGAATTTCTCGCGATTGGCAAAAATTAGAACAAGCTGCCTTGCAACCTAAGAAGTTAAATCAGGTTGATAAAGAGAAAGCCATTTCGCACGCAGCCAATGTGCTGGGAAGAACGTTTGCTGAGGTTTTAGCTATTTATGATGCCTTTGCAACGGCTGAAAAACCGGATCGTTTTTTACACGTAATCTATTGGTTAGGGAAATTAGCCATTGAAGAAGTGGTAGATAATAACAAAAGAACCATCACGTTCAGTCCAATTTTAAGAGAACGTTTAGGACATCACATTCATGGTGAAATTTGGGCAACCAACATCAAAGAAGTCTTAAATCAAAATAACTTATTGGATCGTCCGGTTCATATTATCAGTGCCAACATGCACTCGGTGATGAATTCGATTTTTGCCACACACGTTCACAAAGCAAAGCTGAAAGATAAATCAGATTTCTTTGTGTATGAAGAATTGAGCAAGCAAGGCGCACACGACGTTAGAGATAAAGTTGAAGCCTTTGCGTTGCAACACGGAATGATTTCGTTGCCAGACCATTCAGGAACAAACATCGACGTTCAAATATTTGATACAGCTAAAATTGACTGGGCAAAATCGGGTTTTCCAAAGGCTAATATAGGTAAAGAAAAACCAGTGATTATTGTGATGGATTATGCGTTTGGGGAACAAGCTTATGAAACCATTGACGAGTTATTAAAACCATTCAAAAAAGGCGCTAACACACTTTTCTTAAATGTAGAATCGGTTTCCATTATGGGTAAAGCGGGTATTCTTCAAGGAGGAAAAGGCGACATTATGATTCCGAATGCCCACATCAATGAAGGAACTGCCGATAACTATTTTTTCCATAATGAATTAACGGCTAGCATGTTTGCGGGTAATGATATTCCGGTTTTTGCTGGACCTATGGTGACCGTTTTAGGAACGTCATTACAAAATAAAGATTTGTTGAAATTCTTCCACGAATCGACTTGGGGCGCTATCGGATTAGAAATGGAAGGCGCTTACTATCAAAAAGCCATTCAATCGGCTTCTAAAATTAGAAAAAGTATCAATCCCGATGTGAAAGTACGTTATGCGTATTATGCTTCTGATAATCCTTTAGAAACCGGAAGCACGTTAGCTTCTGGCGGATTAGGAACCACAGGTGTAAAGCCAACGTATTTAATTACCATTAAAATATTAGAACAAATTTTCAACGTAAAATAAACTTTATGAGTTCAGAATCTCAAAACAATTTAGATAATCAAGAAATTGATTTGTCACAAATTTCTAAGAAAATTGGCGGTTTTTTTGAAAGAATTTCGAATAAAATTTTCAATTTGATGTTTTACATCAAAAAGCATATTGTTACGATTGGAATTATTTTCGTAATAGGTGCTGGATTAGGTTGGTATCTTGACAGAACAAACAAAAGCTTTGATAATCAGATTATTGTTACACCTAACTTTACTTCAACCGATTATTTATATTCAAAAATTGCTTTAATTAATTCGAAGATAAAAGAGGGTGACACACTTTTTTTAAAAAATGTGGTTGGAATAAAGAATCCAAAAAAATTTAATAAAATTAAGATAGAGCCAATAACCGATATTTACCGATTTATTGGAAGTAATCCCGTAAATTTTGAATTTGTAAAGTTATTAGCTGAAGATGGCGATTTGAAAAAAATTGTTGACGATAAATTAACTAGTAGAAATTATCTTTTTCACAACATTACTTATTCTACCTCTAAACCTACTAATAACGAGGCAACAGTAAAACCACTTTTAGATTTTTTAAATAATTCGGAATATTACAAGAAAGTTCAAAAAGAATATGTTGGCAATATCAAAAAGAAAATGATAGAAAACGATTCTATTATAAGTCAAATAAATGGTGTTTTAAATAGTTTTTCAAATACTGTAAATGGTTCTCAAAAAAGTGATAAACTTGTATATTACAATGAAAATACGCAATTAAATGAGGTGATTAAAACCAAAAATGAACTTATTTCTGAACAAGGTTCATTACGATTGCAATTGCTTGATACAGATAAAATTATAAAAGAGACCAGCTCAACGATTAACATTAAAAACACCGAATTTATTAACGGAAATAGAAAGTTTATTATTCCAATAATTTTCGTGTTATTATTTTTAGTTTTTGGATCTTTTAAGTCATTTTACAAAAAACAATTAGCAAAATCTAAAGCATAAGTACCTATGAAAGGAATTATTTTAGCTGGTGGTTCAGGAACAAGATTGCACCCACTTACATTAGCCGTTAGCAAACAGTTAATGCCAATTTACGATAAACCCATGATTTATTACCCATTATCAACCTTGATGTGGGCGGGTATCAAAGAAATATTGATCATTTCAACACCTCATGATTTACCATTATTCCAACAACTTTTGGGTGATGGAAAAAAATTAGGATGCCGATTTGAATATGCGGTACAAGAAAACCCAAATGGTCTAGCAGAAGCCTTTATTATTGGAAAAGAATTTGTGGGTAACGACAAAGTTGCTTTGATTTTAGGGGATAATATTTTTTACGGAACAGGTTTGGCCGAACTATTACAAGCGAATAACAATCCAAATGGTGGTGTGATTTATGCCTATCATGTGCATGATCCAGAGCGCTATGGTGTGGTAGATTTTGATAAAGAAGGAAATGTTTTATCTATAGAAGAAAAGCCAGAAAAACCTAAATCCAATTATGCCGTTCCTGGAATTTATTTTTACGATAATTCCGTAATTGAAATTGCCGCTAATATTGCGCCTAGTCATCGAGGTGAATTGGAAATTACCGATGTCAATAAAGAATATTTAAACAGAGGTAATCTCAAAGTAAGCATCCTCGACAGAGGAACCGCTTGGCTTGATACAGGCACTTTCCAATCATTAATGCAAGCGGGACAATTTGTTCAAGTCATTGAAGAACGTCAGGGATTAAAAATTGGTGCGATTGAAGAAGCAGCTTACCGAATGGGCTTTATTGATGCTGAACAGTTAAAAACATTAGCAACACCATTATTAAAAAGTGGCTATGGCGTTCACTTAATGAGTTTATTAGAAGAATAAGAATGATTTTTACCGAAACTAAATTAAAAGGCTGTTTTACCATAGAACCTAAAATAATTCATGACGAACGTGGTTATTTTATGGAAAGTTTTAACGAAAGAACCTTTCAAAATGGAATAGGTCAGAACGTTCATTTTGTACAAGACAACCAATCGTTTTCCACCAAAGGCGTACTTCGAGGGTTACATTATCAATGTGGTGAACACGCACAAGCCAAACTGGTTCGTGTGCTTCAAGGCGAAGTTCTCGATGTTGCGGTTGATATTCGACCAGGTTCAGAAACCTTTGGACAGTATGAATCAGTGATTCTTTCGGCTGAAAAACAAAATCAATTTTTTGTACCAAGAGGTTTTGCACACGGGTTTTTAGTATTAAGTGAAACCGCAACGTTTTTCTACAAATGCGACAACTTTTACAATAAAGAAAGCGAAGGTGGTATTATATATAACGATTCCGAAATCAACATCGATTGGCAATTCGAAGTCAATAATTTAATTATTTCCGAAAAAGATCAAGTGTTACCAACCCTTCAAAAGGCCAAAAAAGTATGGTAGTATTAGTTACAGGTGCTAAAGGTCAGTTAGGACAAGCGATACAATCTATTTCCGGAGATTATCCAGAGGTAGATTTTGTTTTTTGTGATTCATCAACTTTAGATATTACTAATCTGGAAAACACCAAAGCAGTTTTTAAACAAGTTAAACCCCAATATTGCATTAATGCAGCCGCTTATACCGCTGTTGATAAAGCAGAAAGTGAACCAGAAAAAGCACATTTAATAAATGTAGTTGGCGCCAAGAACTTAGCGGAAGTTTGCAAAGACAATAATACCATTTTACTTCATGTTTCCACCGATTTTGTGTTTGACGGAAGTAAAAAAACACCGTACACAGAAGATGACATTCCAAATCAAACTGGAGTTTACGGGCAAACTAAATTAGACGGCGAAAAAGCCATACAAGATACTTTTGACAAGTATTTCATCATTCGAACGTCTTGGGTATACTCGCAATTCGGAAATAATTTCATGAAAACCATGTTGCGTTTGGGTAGCGAAAGAGATAGTTTATCAGTAGTAAACGACCAAATAGGCACGCCAACCAATGCAGTTGATTTAGCAGAAGTCTTAATCAAAATTATTACACACACAGAACGCAATCCAAGCGATTTTTCAAAATTTGGTATTTACAACTTCAGCAACGAAGGGCAATGTTCGTGGTATGATTTTGCCAAAAAAATATTTGAAATCAATTCAATTAAAATAGATTTACAACCTATTCCAACCTCAAGCTATCCAACACCAGCACAAAGACCCACTTATAGTGTTTTAGATAAAACTAAAATTAAAAGTATTTTTAGTCTTACTATTGAAAGTTGGGAAAGGCAGTTAATGAAGCAAGTATGAGTAATATAAAAAAAATATATTGTGTAACACCTGTTTACAATGATTGGGAAAGCTGTAAAATTTTAGTAGAACATATTGAGCAGCTACAATTAAAACTATCAGAACAATATAAATTTTGTTTAATAGTTATTAATGATGGATCTTCAGAAGACAATAATTCTTTAGATAAAACATCAGAAATTCCCATAACTATAATTAATCTTAAAATTAATATAGGGCATCAAAGAGCAATTGCTGTTGGATTACAATACCTATACAATGAGATAGAAGATTTTGATTTTGTTATAGTAATGGATAGTGATGGAGAAGACAAGCCTGAAGACATTCCTGCATTATTACTGAAAAGCCAACAATTAGAAAAGCATAAAATAATTTTTGCTCAAAGGAAAAAAAGACAAGAGTCATTGATGTTTAAAATAGGTTACTTTTTTTACAAATATCTGTTCTTGTTCCTTACCGGACAAAAAATAAACTTTGGGAATTTTAGTTTGATTCCAAAATCATTATTAGGAAAAGTGGTTCATCAAAATAATATTTGGAATCATTATTCAGGAGGCATTATCCAATCTAAAATACCGTTTGACAAAGTATTGTTAGACAGAGGAAAACGTTACCAAGGCGTATCTAAAATGAACTTTAATAACCTGATTATCCACGGATTAAGCTCTATTGCCGTTTATTTTGATTTTTTATCCTTGCGCATTTTAAGATATTCCCTTTACGGAATCTTCATTTGCTTTATTTCGGTACTGTATATTTTGTATCAAAAAATTTTTACAAACAATGCCATTCCAGGATGGGCCTCAAGTTTAACGTTGATTATTTCTGGAATAATATTACAACTTTTTTCAGTAACCTTAATTGTGTTATTATTGCAACTAAGTTCTAGAAAGAATATTAGTGCACCAAATCCTAAAATATATTTAGATTTTATAGAAACAATAGAAAAATAGTATCGGATGAAAATAATACAGTTAATAAAAAACAACTATTTATTGTTATCAATTCTTCTTCTAGGAGCAGTATTGAGACTTTACAAACTGGATTTTCAAAGTATATGGTTAGATGAAATTCATACGATGAATGAATCAGATCCTAGTACTCCTTTCTTGGAATTAAATAATGCCATAAAACAAGGAGAGCAAATGCCTCAGTTGTATTTTTATTCAATGTATTTTATTTTTAAAGTATTGGGTTATACGACTTTTATAGCCCGCCTTTTTTCAGCAACAATAGGTATTTTAAGTATATATTATATTTTTAAATTAGGAAAAGAAATAATAGGCGAAAAGACAGGATTAATTGCAGCATTTTTATTGGCAATAAATTCGTTTCATTTGTATTACTCACAAGATGCAAGACCTTATATTCTATTGGTATTTTTTACTCAAATATCTTTCTACAAGTTGGTTCTTTTTTTAAAAGAAAACACTTCTAAGAACGCTATTTACTATGGATTATTTACTGGATTAATGTTGTTGACTCATTTTTTTGGGATATTTGTTTTTTTGTCTCAACTATTAATTCTAGGAATATTCCTCTTATTGACTGAAAAAAGTAGAGTAGGTAATTTTTTTAAAAAAGCATGTATTGCTAGTACTATTGCGGCAGTAATTTTTGCCCCAGCTATTGGAATTCTTATTAAGGTTTCTCAAATAAAAGAATTTTGGATTCCGGTGCCAACTCCAGATGTTTATACAAATATTTATAAAGAGTTTTTTGGCAATTCCGAAATGGTGTTGGCCTTGATAGGTATATTTGTTTTAATGTACTTTATAAATCTATCTAAAGAAAAGGAAAGTCCTTTCACATCAGAAAGCATCATAGAAAAAAAATACGTGTTCAGCTTTGTTGTCTTTTTTCCATGGATATTTTTGGTTTTACTTATTCCTTTAGTAAAATCGTATTTATCAGTACCAATGATTATTAGCAGGTACTTTATTGTTTTATTACCAGTTGTTTTGTTAATTGTAGCCATAGGAGTTAATCAATTTAAAAATACTTTCATTCAAATTAGTTTGATTTTGTTAGTATTATTATTTACTTTAAATGACATCTTTTTTGTAAACAAATATTATAAACAACCCAACAAGTCTCAGTTTAGAGAGGCTACAGAATTTATTATAAAAAATAACACTTCCAAAGAACCAATTTACACTACACTATTTTGGCATTTTAATTACTTTTTCAAAAACAAAGAAAGTAATGTTTCCGAAAAGACATTGGATGCTGTAATTATTGATATCAAAAAGGACACGACCAATTTAAAACCGTTTTGGTACATTAATGCCCATGGTAATAAATATGAAGTAAGTAAAGAAAACGAATTGTTTTTGAACAATAATTTTGTAGTTGATAAAAAATTTAATGGATATGACGCGTGGTCTATTCGGTTTTTACCTCAAAAAATGGTTAATCAAAAAGTTGACTTAAAAAAATACGTACCCTACAATAAGACATTGTATGGAAGTAAGATTAAGGCTTGGGTTGAGAGTTTGGAGCAAACTTCAGATAGTTTGAAAGTCAAAGGATGGTCTATTTTAGAAAAGGTAGACTCCAAAGACAGTCACATTTATGCGGTACTATTGAATCCAAAAAATCAAAAAGTTTTCTTTTCCACGCCTATTACTAGGCCAGATATTACATCTTCTGAAAATAACGGATTCAATTATGACAACTCAGGTTTTGATATAAAGGCGTCTCTAAAAGACGTTGATAAAGGAACGTATAAGCTTGGTATTTATATTGTCAATTTAAGTTCAGATGGCTTATATATTACAGACAAACAGATTGTAATTAATTAAAAAAAATAAATAAATTTGTAACAAAATAATTAAACATGAAAAAAATAGTAGCTGTATTAGCAATAGCATTTTTTGGAACGATGATTTCTTGTAAAAATGAAGCGAACAATGCCAATGAAGAAAATAAAGCCGAAGCAGTTTCAAAAGTAGAAAAGGACACTTTGTTTACCATTACTTTGAACGCAACAGTTTTAAAAGACGACAGTTTTCAAGTGTATTACAAAAGTCAAAATGAAGAAAAATACGTTGAAGAAAAATCCTTATTTACCGAATTTAAAGGAAGTGACAAGCCACAAGATATCGTTTTTAGATTGCCAGACGGAATTATTCCTGATAATATTAGGCTAGATTTTGGAACCAATAAAGATCAAAAACCAATTAAAATTAACAGTTTTAAAATGAGTTATTTTGGAAAAGATTTTAGCGTAAATGGGAATGATTTTTTTAAGTATCTTTTAGTAGAAAAAGTTACTGCTGATTTTGATCCTCAAACAGCTATGATTACCCCAAAAGATATTAATGGCGTACATGACCCTCAGTCAACATCTGAAAAAGGATTGTACGATCAAATACAAAAAATTATAAAATAATATCCAAAAGATATTAAAAGCAAATACCTCATTATTACAATGAGGTATTTGCTTTTATTTACTTATTACTTAAAATTAAAACATGAGTTTTTCAAGCTTAATACATGAAATAAAAAATAAGTTTCTTATCTATAGTATAGGACAAGGCTTTAATTTAGTCAGCCCAATAATAATTGCTCCTTATATAATTTCAGTTTGTAAGCTAGATAGTTTTGGTAAAATTGGTTTAGGTTTTGCTTTTTCATTGTTTTTAATATTAATTGTTGATTATGCTTTTGATATAAAAGGAACAAAAAAGATATCAGAGAGTAGAAATAGCTATGAACAATTACACCACCAATTAGTAATAACCCTATTTACAAAAGTAGTTTTAGTAGTAATTGCTTTTTTAATTGCTTTTTTAATCATTTCATTTGTACCAATGTTTTCTACCGAAAGAACATTGTTTTTTTTAAGTTTTACAATAGTTTTTGCACAAGTTTTCAATCCAACATGGTTCCTACAAGGATTAGAAGATTTCAAAACATCAAGTTTGATAAATATTTTATCAAAATCGACATACCTGATTATGGTTTTTCTATTTGTAAAACAAAAAGAAGATTATATATTGGTGAATTTTTTACTTGGACTAAGTTCTTTAATTTTTAATTTGATAGCATTATTTTACATATTCAAGAAATTTAATTTTACACTTTTCTATCCAAAATTTGAACAGATAAAAGAAATTATTGTTCGTGATTTTATGTTTTGTATGTCTCAATTATCACTTTCATTAAGACAACATTCACCGCTTTTAATGGTAAGTTATTTGCTTGGATTTTCCTATGGAGGTCAATACAAGGTTGTAGAACAGATTGTTTCATTATACAGAACATTTTCGCAAGTATACTTACGATTCTTTTTTCCGAAACTATGTTTTAAATTTAGTGTGTCAATACCAGATACTATTGTGTTTTGGAAAAAATATACAACTGCAATTTTTGTTTTTGTAGTAATTTCAACTTGTATTTTAGGTTTTATTTCTGAAGACATTATTACTTTTTTCAATGTTCCTTTAGAAAATAGAAAGATATTATCCTCTGTGGTGAAATTTGCCCTTATTATTCCCAGTTTAATGGTTTTATCCATATCTTTAGAATTGGCAATGTTTTTAATTCAAAAAGACAAGCAGTACATTAGAATAATCATTGCGGTTACTTTAATTAATGTTTTAATGTTAGTAACATTAGTGCCAATATTTCAATTATATGGTGTGGTAATGTCTATTTTAGTAGCGGAGTTGTTGTTTGTACTGTTGTTTTATAGTTCGATTATTAGTTTTAAGAAAAATCAAATACAATGCTAGTCAAATCATCGGTTTTCTATAGTTTTTTATATACTTTATGTATAGTAGTTACTTTTTTTCCGGTATATGAATTAACATTTTTAGTATGGTTAGTTACCATAATTGCAACGGTTAGAAAAACATATTCAGTAACAATTTTAAAGTTTGTTGCTCTTTTTTCTTCTATTGTTGTTATTGCCTTAATCTCAAGTTTTTTTTATGAGTACCAAGTCTTTTCTAGAGTTAAAGATCTTACTTATTTATTAAAACCAATTTTAGGGATTTTAGTTGGTTATCAACTATTTAATCGTATTCCAACTCAGGCTTTCAAAGCTTTTATTAATGCCGGAGTTGTACTTGCTGTTCTGCATATTATTTTAATAATTGTAGCTTTTTTACGCTTTCACAGTGTAGATATGAATTTAATCAGAACTGAAGCAGGATATTTTAGCGATTATGAGGTATATGTTTTAATACTGCTGCTTTTTAGTAAAAACTTCGCTATTAAAATAGATAAGAAGAAAAAGACAATCTTTATTTTATTAATTGGCTTTTCAGTTTTTATGTACTTAGCGCGTACAAATTTTTTACAGTTAGGGATACTGATTTTAGGAATTAAAGGATATTATGTGTTAACCAAAAAATCTATTAAGGTTTTGACTATGGCCATAGTTGTGCTATTATTAAGTTATTCGGCTATCTATTATTCTAATCCTAAAAGAAATGGTAAAGGCATTGAAACCCTTCTTTATAAAATAAAGATTGCTCCAGAAGAAGCTTTTAAAACAAAAATTAATAAAGAAGATTGGAAAGATTTTAATGACAATTACAGATCTTTTGAAAATATAATTACAGTAAAACAAGTTTCTCAAGACGGCACTAGAGCAGTGTTTTTTGGAAAAGGAATAGGATCAAAATTAAATTTAGGACAGGTAATTTTAACCGCAGACGGATCCAAAATACAATACATTTCTATAGCCCATAATGGTTTTATGACCATTTTTCTTAAATCGGGATTGTTAGGCTTGTTTTTCTTATTATCGTTTTTGGGTCTGATTTACAAACAAAAAAGAAGCGAAGATCCATTAATTAATAATATCAATATGTTATTAATGGGTACCGGTGTGTTTCTAATTCTGTCTACTTGGGTTTTTATGGGTGTGTATTTCAAATTAGATAATAAATCAATCATTATTGGTTTCTTGATTGGAATGAGAGAATTCTTGATTAAGAAAAATGCGCTTCAGCCGAAATAATATCTTTAATTTTTTCGCTAGTTGTTCCATTTCCGTATGGATTATTTGCTTTAGATATTTTTAAATAATAATCAGAATCTGTCAATAGTTTATTGGTTTCAAAAACAATCTTTTCTTTATTTGATCCCACTAAAATTGCAGTTCCAGCATCTACACCCTCCATTCTTTCAGTCACTTCTCTTAGCACAATTACAGGTTTCCCTAAACTAGGCGCTTCTTCTTGTATGCCTCCAGAATCCGTTAGAATAATATTGGAACGATTCATCATCCAAATCAAATTAGGATAATCTAATGGCGCGATAAGCTTGATGTTTTTACGAATTAATTTACGGTGAGCTATTTCTTTAATATTTGGATTTAAATGCACAGGATACACAATAACAACATCATTTTCAAATGAGTTAGAAATTTCTAATAAGGCATTACAAATTTCTTCAAATGGTTTTCCAAAATTTTCTCTTCGATGACAGGTAACTAATATAATTTTTTTAGAGAAATCAATATCATTATATTGGTCCAAGAATATATTTTCAGAAGAATTTTCAATTACTTTTATTCCAGAAAAAAGAGCGTCAATAACCGTATTTCCTACAACATACACATTTTGGGTTATATTTTCATTTTCTAAATTTAATGCAGAATTTTGTGTAGGACAAAAATGGAAATTTGCAATTTTTGAAGTTAATACTCTATTCATTTCTTCTGGAAATGGTGAGTATAAATCAGAGCTTCTCAATCCAGCCTCAATATGTACAATTTTAATCTTTTTATAAAATGAAGCTAGTGCACCGGCCAAAACCGTTGAAGTATCGCCTTGAACAAAAACATAATCAAAATCCTCTTTATCTAAAATTTCTTCTGTAATTTTTATAATTAAATTTGAGGTCAATTCATAAAGGCTTTGATTGGGCTTCATGATGTTTAAGTCGTAGTCTACCGTAATTTTAAAAAAATCTAAAACTTGGTCTAGCATTTCTCGATGCTGTGCAGTAACCCCAACCTTCACCTGATAGTTAGAATCAGAAGAGAATGTTTTAATCAGTGGAGCCATTTTAATCGCTTCAGGACGAGTGCCAAAAAGAAACAGGATTTTTTTCATTTACGTGTGGTTTTAAACGCTGTAAAACTAAGAATAATATCTATATTTGTAAAGCTTTAAGATCTAATAAATGAAAGTCCTTTTTCAGACAAGAACGAATCTATATACTGCTCCAGGTGGAGATTTAATCCAAATACTAAAAACAAAAGAATATCTTGAAAAGTTAGGAGTAACCGTTGATATTTCATTAGAATTTGAACCTAATTTAGAGGGTTATGACGTGGTTCATTTATTCAATCTTATGGACCCACAAGACATATACTTACAATGCATTAATGCCAAAAGACAAAATAAAAAAATTGTACTTTCAACCATTTATGGCTTATATACAGAATACGAACAAAAAGCAAGAGGCGGATTCGCACAAAAAATAGCTAACGTTTTATCACCCTACCAAATAGGATATTTAAAAAATATTATTCGTCATTATCACGAAAATAGATTTCATAAAGGAGTCATTAAAATGCTATTTAAAGGGTACTATGGTTTAATGAAAGAAATCACTAACAACGTAGATGTCTTTCTTCCCAATTCTATCTCCGAAATGAATCGTGTTGCTAAAGAGTTCAAATTAGAAAATTATAAATTTGAAGCCATTCCCAATTCGATTGACCAAAAAATATTTAATAATTCACACATTGATTCAAACAATAAGTTTTTAAAATATAAAGACTGTATTGTTTGCGCTGCAAGAATAGAGGGAAGAAAGTCAACTTTAAACTTAGTTCGAGCGATTAATAAAACAAATTATCAATTGGTTTTAGTAGGAAATGAATCTAAAAACCAAAAAAAATATGTTGACTTAGTTCATGAGGAAGCTGGTAAAAATGTGACATTTTTAGGCCCTATTCCCCACGAAGAACTTAAAGAATTATATCAGGTTGCCAAAGTACACGCTTTAGTAAGTTGGATGGAAACACCTGGGCTATCTTCTTTAGAAGCAGCGGCGATGGGATGTAACATTGTTGTTACTAGAAAAGGCGATACTGAAGAATATTTTGAAGATTACGCATTTTATTGTGAACCAGATGACGTTAATTCAATTATAGACGCTATTGACAACGCCTATAATGCACCATTCCAAGTAGAGTTAAAAAATAAAATTCTTCAAGAATATATTTGGGAAAAAGCAGCTGAAAAAACATTAAAAGCCTATCAAAAAGCCTATCAAAAAGCCTAAAAGCTACTGATTCTTAGCCGTTCCGCTACCAAAAAATTTATTTTTAGTTTGCACCAAAAAATTAAAGTTCTTCGCCAACTGTTTCTTAAAAAACGAAGCATCGTCTTTTGGAAACCAATCCGTAGTTCTTGGAGTTTCTAAATGCCTGTTATGCACTTGATAGGCATAAGTCGCAATTGAAGTTCTGTATTTCCCTTCCGGAAAATTAGTCATGTCATAACCGTGTAAAGTATACGGAGCACATTGTTGAATGATCATTCTGTTAAATGGAACGTCTAAAGAAGCTTCTTTATCAGTTCGTAAATCTTTTATCTTCAATTGACCTTTGTATTCTTCTTTCCAATCTTTGTTCAAATACAAAAGCAAATTTAATTCTCGGTACCAGTTTTTGTTAATGGGATGGTAATTGAAATCCAAGTGCATATCCAAAAAACTATTTTTCTTTCCTTGATGCAATCCACCACCATGATTTTTAGGATCTACAAAAATCTCTTTAGCAGTAATATGAGTCAAAATTTTATTGAACCTATCAGACGATAAATCATGATACAATTCATCCAGTTCTGGACACAAAACTTTATAGTTCGACTTTTCAAATTTATTATTCGCAAAAGCATAATCACGGCTCTTGTTCTCTAATTCAGGAATAGAATTATAAGCTTTTAAAAGCTTTTCTTCTTCACAAAAATCATCTATAATTAAATGAGGAAAAGGCTGAGCTGTTAAGTATTTAAGACGTAAATTATCTAGGTTTTGCTCTAAAAAATCAAACTTAATCATATGAATAGAATTTAAAAACAAAAGTAGAAATAAAAGTTTAATTAAAAACTGATTAAAGTCATAAAACAATTGCATAAAAATGTAAAAATTTACCAATTCATAATAAAAAAGAGTAATATTACGTGTACTTTTGCAAACCAAAAGATTTTAATTGCATGAAAATAGCCATTCTAGGAACGCGCGGTGTACCCAATTTTTACGGTGGCTTTGAGCAATTTGCAGAATTTTTTTCGGTATATCTTGCCGAGAAAGGACATGAGGTTTACGTCTACAATTCCCACGATCATCCCTATCAAGAAACTACGTTCAAAGGAGTAAACATCTTGCATCAATTCGATCCCGAATGCAAAATAGGAACCGCAGGGCAATTCATCTATGATTTAAACTGTATTTTAGATGCAAGAAAACGCAACTTTGATATCATCCTGCAATTAGGGTATACCAGTAGTTCTATTTGGTGCAAACTCTTACCTAAAAAATCCATCATCATCACCAATATGGATGGTTTAGAATGGAAACGAACCAAATATTCTAAAGCGGTTCAAAAAGTGCTTTTGTATGCCGAGAAATTAGCCGTTAAAAGTAGCGATTACTTGGTGTCCGATTCTATTGGAATTCAGAATTATATTCAAAAGAAATACAACAAAAACTCTACTTATATTGCCTATGGAGCGCATCAATTTACCCATCCCAATGAAGCGTTGCTAGCAGAATACAAGCTTGAACAATATAATTTCAATATGATTTTGGCGCGATTAGAACCCGAAAACAACATTGAAACCATTTTAGATGGTGTAGTTTTAAGTAACGATACCACCACAACGTTGGTCATTGGAAACCACAACACCAAATTTGGAAATTACTTAAAAGACAAATTCAAAAGCAGTGCACACATTCGTTTTATGGGTGCTATTTATAATTTGGAACATTTAGATAACTTACGCTATTATTCTAACCTCTATTTTCACGGACATTCAGTAGGTGGTACCAACCCATCATTGCTAGAAGCCATGGCGTCTAAAGCGCTTATTATTGCTCATAACAACGAGTTTAATGGTGCGATTTTAAAAGAAAATGCCTATTATTTTTCGAATGCAGAAGAAGTGAAAAAAATTATCACAGAAATCAAAAAAAATGATAACTTGCG
Organism: Flavobacterium sp. FG139; assembly: GCF_057809695.1. Classification (NCBI taxonomy): domain Bacteria; kingdom Pseudomonadati; phylum Bacteroidota; class Flavobacteriia; order Flavobacteriales; family Flavobacteriaceae; genus Flavobacterium; species Flavobacterium sp. FG139. The sequence goes on along the minus strand of NZ_JBMDKL010000007.1, from coordinate 168,466 downwards.
ATTGATTCAAAATAACTTCGATGCTATTGCGAACGAGTACAATTGGAATACAATAAATGGCAAATATTTACAACTTTTTGAAGACTGCATTTCCGAAAACAATTGATTTTTTTAGAAATCCTTCGGTATTCATTTATCTCTTAGCAGCCGTTTTAATCTCTATTCCGCTCAAAAATATATTTGTCAGTCTGTCCATCATTCTTTTTGTAGTAACCGCACTTTTCCACATTAAAAAAGAGCACTTTACGATCAATAAATTTTTAATTTTACCATTAGCATTTTATGCGATAATGGTGCTATCCTTACTTTGGACTAGAGATTTAAAACTTTCATTGTCGGGTTTACAAAAAGAATTACCTTTTGTTTTCATTCCACTTGCTTTTGCGTGTATTCCCAAATTGAGCCGAACAGATATCTATAAATCGTTCCGAGTATACAGCTTCGGAATGGTCTTGTTTGCCTTGTATTATTTTGTTAATGCGGCTGTTCGATATGCTAATTCGGGCGACATATCGGTTTTTTTCTATCACGAACTAGTTACTAAAGACATCAATGCCATTTACGTTTCAGTATTTGCTTCGTTTGCTGTTTTTTATTTTATTTCCTTACCAACTAAAAACCTACTCGATAAAATAGCCTTATTTATCTTATCAATATTGGTGTTTTTATTGTCATCCAAAAGTATCATTACCATTGATTTTATTTTAATTATCTGTTACTATTCGTTTTTTGCACCGATTCCAAAAGGAGTTAAAACTACAACCATTGTTACCGTTGGCGCCTTTGTTTTAGGTTCTTTATTTTTTGTAAAAGAAGTAAAACAGCGATTTTTATTAGAATACGAAACAGCATTTGTAGACAATACCGTTAATAATAAAATAGGAAATGAAAATGCCAAAGTATATAACGTAAGTCTCAAACAGGCTTGGAACAACAAGAAGTTTGAAAAGAACAATTTCTTTCCAGGAACGGCTTTACGCGTGTATCAGGTTCGTATTTTTAAAGAAATGCTTCAAGAACAAAATATATTATTTACGGGTTTTGGATTGGAAGCATCACAAGATCAAATTGAAAAGAAAGCCTTGCAATATAACCTGTATGATGGTTATGGCGAATTTAATTTTCACAACCAATACATTCAAACTTTTTCCGAATTAGGCCTGATGGCGTTTCTAATTTTACTTGGAATGCTTCATTTTAACTTAAAAAAAGCATGGCGCGAGAAAGATTTTCTTCATATTGCTTTTGCAATCACAATGATAATCCTATTTTTGTCTGAATCGTTTTTTTGCAGGCAACGAGGAATCGTTTTTTTCATCACAATTTATTGCATGTTCAATCTTGTGAAGCCAGCAGAAGACAATAAGTTAGACGAAATATGAAGAGAATTTTAATTACCGGAGCAGCTGGTTTTCTGGGTTCACACCTTTGTGATAAATTTATTAAAGAAGGATATTTCGTTATAGGAATGGACAACCTTATCACAGGAGATTTAAAAAATATAGAACATTTATTTAAACTCGAAAATTTTGAGTTTTACCATCACGACATTACTAAATTTGTTCATGTTCCAGGTAAATTAGATTACATTTTACATTTTGCTTCGCCAGCAAGTCCAATAGACTATCTAAAAATTCCGATTCAAACTTTAAAAGTTGGTTCGTTAGGAACGCACAATCTTTTGGGATTGGCGCGAGTGAAAAAAGCAAGGATTCTCATTGCATCCACTTCCGAAATTTATGGCGATCCGTTAGTGCATCCACAAACTGAAGAATACTATGGTAATGTAAACACCATTGGTCCAAGAGGTGTTTATGATGAAGCCAAACGTTTTCAAGAGTCGATAACCATGGCGTATCACACTTTTCATGGTGTAGAAACTAGAATTGTTAGAATTTTCAATACCTACGGACCAAGAATGCGACTGAATGACGGACGTGTTATTCCAGCTTTTATTGGTCAAGCGCTTCGTGGTGAAGACTTAACTATTTTTGGAGACGGAATGCAAACGCGTTCTTTTTGCTATGTTGACGATCAAGTGGATGGCATTTTTAGATTGTTACATTCGGATTATGTTTACCCAGTAAATATTGGAAATCCAGATGAAATTACCATCAAAGATTTTGCTGAAGAAATTATCAAACTAACCAATACCACTCAAAAAGTAGTATACCATCCGTTACCCATAAACGATCCGTTGCAGCGTCAACCCGATATTACTAAAGCAAGAACCATCTTGGGCTGGGAGCCAAAAGTATCCCGAGAAGAAGGGATGAAAATTACGTATGAGTATTTCAAATCTTTATCAACAGAAGAATTGTTAAAAGAAGAACACAAAGATTTTTCAAAATACATTTTTTAAGTGCAAAGACACACAGGAAGATTTTCCGTATACATAAGGCCTTTTTCGTACTTGCTGGATTTAATTATCATTAATTTTCTAGCGTACTTTATGTTAATAAATTCCCTCAACGGATTTTATTACCATCTTTTTGTATCGTTGTCTTGGGTAGTAATTTCATGGAATGTTAGGTTTTATGAAGTCTATCGTTTTACAAAAGTTATTGATATTATTGAGAAAATTGTAAAGCAATACATCATTTTTATCATTGTTAACTTTGCCTATATTGGTTATTTTTTAAAGTTTTCAGAGCCTTCATTAATATTGCGTTTTGTTTCTTTAGCTTTAGCATTAGTAGCTGCTGAGAAATTATTCATCTACTATTTTCTGAGAAAGATACGAGTGGTATTTGGTGGAAATTTTAGACGAGTTGTCATTGTCGGAGAAGAAAAAAGCACCAAAGAATTGGTTAATTTCTTTAATGATAATCCCAATTATGGCTATAAATTGGTAAAGACTTTTGATTTAAAAACCAGTAAAAAGCAAGAAATTCAAGAGTGTTTCGATTTTGTAATCCAAAATAAAATAGACGAAGTATATTGTGCTTTGTCCGATTTATCCAATACCGACGTTAATAATTTCATTGATTTTACCGACAATAATTTGAAAACCTTAAAGTTTCTTCCCGATGAAAAAGAAGCAACTGCCAGAAATTTAAAATTGGATTATTACGGTTATATTCCAATCGTTTCTTTACGAAACATTCCATTAGATGAAACGGCAAGTAAAGTAATCAAAAGAACTTTTGACCTTGTTTTTTCATCGTTGATTATCATTGGAGTATTATCTTGGTTGATTCCGATTTTAGCGGTTATTATCAAATTAGAATCCAAAGGCCCAGTTTTTTTCAAGCAAAGACGAAATGGTTTAAATTATCACGAATTTGATTGTTATAAATTTAGATCGATGACTCTAAATGAAATTGCCGATTTGGAGCAAGTTTCCAAAAACGATCCTCGTATAACGAGAAGTGGTCGCTTCATTAGAAAAACAAGTATCGATGAATTGCCGCAATTTTTTAATGTTTTTTTAGGCGACATGTCGGTGGTTGGTCCGAGACCACACATGGTTAGTCACACCGAAATGTATGCCAAGCGTGTTGATAAATTTATGGTGCGTCATTTTATCAAACCTGGAATTACAGGATTAGCACAAACCAACGGTTATAGAGGTGAAGTAGAAACCGAAAAAGACATCATCAACCGAGTAAAATACGATATTTTTTACCTTGAAAATTGGTCGCTAATGTTGGACTTAAAAATAGTTTTTTTAACGGTTATTAATGCGGTTAAAGGCGAAGAAAAAGCCTACTAAAACACTTTTTTCGCAATCAATTCTTTCATTTGATGGTCTAAATTGAAGGCTTGTTGTGTTTGGTTGAAAATGCGCTGTTTCATACTATTCAATTCCGATTTATGTAGACTCGAAATTTGTTTTAGTTTTTCATTCAAATCGTCATAATTTTCAACCGAAGCCACCCAACCCAAACGGTTTTCTTCCACGATGTTTTCGCCTTCACCACCACCAAAATACACTATTGGAAATCCTAAAGAACCGTATTCAAAAATCTTCGAAGGAACCGAACCATAAATGCGCACTTTTAAAGGCACAATAGCAATGTCAAATGTTTTTAATGTTTCATGCAATGCCTTGCGTTCCATCATGCCGTGGAAGAATATTTTTGGTTCTTTTTGAGAAGAAATTAGGGCTTCCAATTCGTTCTTTTCGGCACCATCGCCAAAGATGTGTAATTCAACATTGATTTCTTTTAAATCTATTTTTTGACACAATTCCAACACGCCTTGAGCAATCCCTAAAAGACCAGCATAGAATATTTTTATCGGTTGATTTTCTTCCGTATTCAAATCCATTTTTACAGCGTCATGATCTGGAAAATTACGATACAGGTGACAATCTTTATTTGGAAATATAGATTTGACATGAGTGATAATTTCATTCGATTGTCCTAATATCAAAGTTGCTTTTTTGTAAAGGTATCGTTCTAAAAATAATGAAAATTTATGTGATAGAGAGTTTTCTTTCAGGGCTTTCAATTCGATTGCTGCTAACGGCCACAAGTCGGAAACATTTAATATTATTTTTTTCTTTTTCAACGAAAGTACCAAAACCGATATAAAAGAAAGCAACAATGGCGGCGATTGAACCACCACTTTATGAGGCGTTTTTTTAAATAATAAATAAAAAAACAAACTCATCGAAAACGACAATACCGAAAGAATTCTAACCAAAATGTTTTTGCTAACACTGGGATAAATCCAAAGACGTTTCACAGTAATATTGTCACGATTTTCAGTAACTGAAAACTTTCCTTTGTACTCAGGAAATAGTTCGCCTTTAGGATAATTTCCCAACGGACAAACCACCGAAACTTTGTAGTTGTTTTGATGTAATTTCAACGCCAACTGCTCAATTCTATTGGCAGCAGCGCCTTTTTCTGGCGGATAATAATTGGATATGATTAAGATGTCATCCATTTGCGTTAAGCTTGTTTCAGTTTCTGACACTGTATCTAAATTTGTGTTTATTTTCTTATTTCTTGTGTCAGCAAAATAGATATAATTCGTTCCGATGCTTTTCCATCCCAAAGTTCAGGAATTCCAGCTTTTTTGGGGCCATTTTCAAGAAAATCTCCAAAAACTTTTTTCAAATTTTCAATTGAAGTTCCTACCAAATGATTAGTGCCTATTTCAATAGTTTCTGGGCGTTCCGTAGTAGTTCGCATGGTAAAACACGGAATTCCCAACACGGTAGTTTCTTCTGAAATACCACCAGAATCAGTAATCACAGCAAAACTATTTTTAATCAAATACATAAAATTCAAATAGCCTTGTGGTTCTAAAAAAAGGATGTTTTTCAACTTCAAATTATTTTCTCCTAAAATCGCTTTGGTTCTCGGATGGATAGGAAAGATGATTTTTTTATCACCAACCATTTGATCGATGCCTTTTAACAAATCAATCAACGATTGTTCTTCATCAACGTTAGATGGGCGATGCAAAGTCAATATGATATAATTTCTAGTTTCTAAACCATATTCAGTCCAAAAAGTTGGGGCTACAATGCGATCTAAATTTTGATATAATGTATCAATCATCACATTTCCAACAAAATGAATGGTATCAGCATTGGCACCGTACTTCAATAAATTCTCACCAGCCCAAGTTGACGTAGTGAAGAAATAATCGGTAATGCTATCGGTAACAATTCGGTTAATTTCTTCGGGCATAGTCATATCGCCCGAACGAATTCCGGCTTCTACATGCGTTACTTTAATATTGAGTTTTTTGGCAACAATCGCGCAAGCCATGGTCGAATTGACATCGCCAACCACCAAAACCAAATCACATGGATTTTGAAGCAATTCTTTTTCAAAAGCTACCATAATAGCAGCAGTTTGTTCGGCTTGTGAACCGCTTTTCACTTCCAAATTCACATCAGGATGCGGAATATTCAATTCTTCAAAAAAAGTATCGCTGAGGTTTTTATCGTAATGTTGACCTGTATGTACTAGTCTAAAAGAGATATTTGAACCTTTAGATTGTTGCTTTTCAATCGCCTTGATTATGGGTGCGATTTTAATAAAATTAGGTCTTGCGCCGGCAATTAGGGTGATTTTCATATTATTTCTTGTAACCAATTTTGGCTCTTGGTTTTTTATTTTCTTCTTTTTCTGTTAATTCGTCTAAATAACTAAAAACCAGTTCGATGTTTTTGTCGTGATTTTCAAGTTTCTTCTGAATTTGAGCAATATCCAATCGAATTTCAGTTGTATCTAAAAGCATTTGTCGCACTTTTGTAAAAATTCTCATGATTTGAATATTAGTTTGAATGGCTTTATCACTATTCAAAACACTTGACAACATAAGAACTCCATGTTCTGTAAATGCCATTGGTGCATAACGCAAACCTATTTTATCAGAATTGGAGGTCGCAAATTGCGACCTCCAATTTGCAAATTCATCTTTTGTTAATTCAAACATAAAATCTTCAGGAAATCTAGAAAGATTACGTTTTACTTGTTCTTTTAATCTTTTGGTTTCAATACCATAAAGCACAGCTAAATCTCTGTCTAACATAACTTTTTGATTTCGGATAAAGTAAATTTTATCTGAAATCGTTTCTTCTGAAATCATTAAATTTTGGCTCATATATTTATTTTATTAACGATACAAACTGCTTCAACTTCCCACTTTTACTTCGTTCCAATTTTTCTTTTCGAGTAAAAGTGAAGGTTAATCCGCTTTCTAAATACGTTGCAATCGCTTTCTCAATATTTAGAATTTGGTTTTCAGTTAATTTATTTTGGCTTACATATTCAATATCAAAAGTATCAATTTTAGTTTGTTTTACCACAAATTCTTTTACATTTCCATCGTCTTCAATAATGCTTTTGGTCACGTAGTAAAAGGTTAATCCGGGTGATTTTTTTCCACTTGGAAGGATAGCAATATCGTTGGTTCTTCCGATTAACTTTTTAAGAATGGGTTTTTTAAACGTGCTTTTTTCATCCAAAACCCCAACATCCCCAATATCATACCGAATAAATGGATGTGCTTTATTGTAAAATGACGTAATAACAATTCGCCCTTCTTTTCCATTAGGCAACACATTATTTTCTTCGTCTAAAATTTCTACAAAAAGCGTTTCCGAATTGACTTGCCATTCACCTTGTGGATTTTGAAATGCAATTAAATCCAACTCTGAAGCGCCATATTCATTAATCACCGCAACGCCAAATTGTTTTTCCATCAAAAGTTTATCTTCTTCAAATAACATTTCCGAAGTAACAACACAACATTTTAAAGTTGGACAAACCGAGGTTAAGACAATATTTTTCTTTTGAAGAAATTTTGCAAATAAGACGATGGAAGAAGTGTATCCGTTGATGTAATCAAATTTTTTATTTTGAAATTTTACTAAAACAGTTTCTAAAACAGCATCCGACAAATCGAAAATAGGAAAACGATAACTGTTCTTTAAAAAATCTTTTAATCGTTCTTTGGTATTGCCGATAAAATCCAATGGAATTCCGTAAAAACGTGCTTGCAACGACGAATTAAAATCAATTCCAAACCAACCAAATCGGTTGATAATATTGGTCCAAGTTAGGGCATGCGAAAACTTATCTTTCGCAAAAACAAAGGGATCACCACTGGAACCAGACGTTTTATTGACATAAACATTTTTTAAAGTATATCCCTTAGAAAGGCGTTCTTGTAAAGGTTTTTGAAAATCTTTTTTGGTCATAATTGGAAGTTCATTCCATCCCAAAACTTCGGGATTGAAATCAGATTTCCCAACAAATTCTTGATATGATTTATTGTTTTTTAAATGATATTCAACAAGTTCTTTTCGTTTTAAAATGCTATGGTTTTCATAATCGGAATCAGAAACCGATTGAATTTTTTCAAATTCAGCAATCGCTTCCTTCATCGGAAAACCATTTAGCTTGAGCGTTAAATCGAAAAGGTGGAACACAAGAAATCTATTTTGTTCAAAAATACTAAAAACAAAAACTTTTCTGTTGATTAGCTTTAAATTCTTTTGAAAAGAAACTATTTTTGCAGGACAACATAACTACACACACAATGACAATTTTACTACTTGGTTCAGGCGGACGCGAACACGCATTAGCATGGAAAATGTTACAATCAGACAAATGCTCTAAACTTTTTGTAGCTCCTGGAAACGCTGGAACATCCCAAATTGCAATCAATGTTTCTCTAAATATTTTAGATTTTGAAGCCATAAAAGTATTTTCACTTCAAGAAAAAGTTGATATGGTTGTGGTTGGGCCAGAAGATCCATTGGTTCATGGAATTTATGATTTTTTCAAAAACGATTCACAAATCAATCACATTCCCGTAATTGGTCCGTCAAAAGTTGGCGCGCAATTGGAAGGAAGTAAAGAATTTGCCAAAGAATTTCTTATCAAACACAAAATTCCGACGGCAGCTTACGATAGTTTTACAAAAGAAACCGTTGAAAAAGGGTGTAAGTTTTTGGAAACTTTACAACCACCTTTTGTATTGAAAGCAGATGGATTGGCTGCAGGAAAAGGTGTTTTAATCATTCAAGATTTAGACGAAGCCAAAACCGAATTGCGAAATATGTTGGTTCACGAAAAATTTGGAACCGCAAGTGCAAAAGTGGTAATTGAAGAATTTTTGGATGGAATTGAACTAAGTTGTTTTGTATTAACCGACGGAAAAAATTACAAAATTCTACCAACAGCCAAAGATTATAAACGTATTGGTGAAGGTGATACGGGTTTAAATACAGGCGGAATGGGCGCGGTTTCTCCAGTGCCTTTTGCAGACGCTGTTTTGTTAGAAAAAATTGAAACTCGAATTGTAAAACCAACCATTGCTGGGTTGCAACACGACGGAATTGAATATAAAGGTTTCGTTTTCATTGGATTAATAAACGTAAAAGGCGAACCAATAGTTATTGAATACAATGTAAGAATGGGTGATCCTGAAACGGAAGTCGTTATTCCGAGATTGAAAAGTGATTTAGTAGCACTTTTTCAAGCAGTTGCTCATCAAAAATTAAATGAAGTTTCCTTAGAAATTGACAAACGAAGTGCCACAACAATTATGGTAGTTTCGGGCGGTTATCCAGAAGATTATGATAAAGGATTTGAAATTTCGGGTTTAGAAACGATAGAAGATTCGATTGTTTTTCATGCCGGAACTAAGGCAGAAAACGGAAAAGTAGTTACCAATGGTGGTCGAGTTATAGCCATTACATCATTTGGCGATAGCTTTCAAGAAGCCATAAAAAAATCTTACCAAAACATAGACAAGCTACATTTTGATAAGATGTATTTTAGAAAAGATATCGGTTTCGACTTACTTTAAGAACGAATGTGCCGTAGTATCTTGGTTTTCTTCGTTATTTTTTTGATGAATTGTTAACTGTTTACACCAGTACACAATATAATATGCACAAATTGACATTAACGTCCAGCTAACAATATTAGCTAACCACCAATTACTTAGTTCTAATGCACGTAACCAATCGAATGGTTTAAATAAAAAATCAACAAAAAGTGTTTGTATTCCTTCGAAAAATGCTCTCATCTTTAAACAAGTATTATATTTACATCCACAAAAGTATAAAATATCCTTATGATTACAAGCATTTTTAAAAAATCTACACCAATTAATTATTCTTTAATGGGAATATTGATGGTGGTGTTCTTTTTTTTGTATCAATTTCATACCACTTCTGCTGGTGGAATGTTGCAAAAAGTCGGACTATTAGTGCTTTTAATTGCGTCGTTATTTCTTTCCAATTTTATTGTAAAAAAGAACGGATTGACTAAAAATAGTTCGTACACTATTTTGTTTTTCTTTCTTTTTTTATTGTTTTTTCCGAATATTCTGAACAATACTAAACTGCTTTTAGCTAACTTTTTCATTTTGCTGTCTCTAAGGAGATTGGTGTCGTTACAGACCTTGAAAGCACCAAAGGAAAAAATATTTGATGCTGCACTTTGGATATTTGTAGCCAGTTTGTTTCATTTTTGGTGCATTCTATTTATAATCGTTGTCTACATTTCCATCATCTTTCATGTTTCTAGAGATTATCGAAATTGGTTGATTCCGTTTATTGCTTTTTTTGCTACTGCTGTGATTTTTGTATTGTATGATTTGGTTGTAGACAATGCTGCTGTAAGTACTTATTTACAATCTGAAATGATGAATTTACAACTAGATTATTTCACCAACAAGTACCAAAACATTGCTTTTTCTATTTATGCTGTTTTCGTGGTGTTTTTTATTTTTCCGTCTATTTTTTCTCTTACGAGCAAACCATTAAATCTTCAAGCGTCTTATAAAAAAGTAATTTTTACCGCTTTAATTGGAATCGTAATTTTTGTAATTTCAGTCAATAAAAGTAATGATATTTTGGTTTTTACATTTCTACCCTTGGCTATAATGGCAACCAATACTGTAGAATATTTACAGAATAAATTGCAGCAAGAGATCATATTATTTTTCTCAATTGCTTGTGCATTTTTTTGTTTTTTTTCGCAATTATAATTTGCTTCCGTAAGCCAAGTCTCCTGCGTCACCAAGACCCGGAATGATGTAGTTTTTTTCGTTTAATTTTTCGTCCAATGCCGCTACCCATAAATGACAATTGTTGGGAAGATTTTCTTGCAAATAAGCAATTCCTTCCGGAGCTGCAATTACTACGGCAATGTGAATTTCTTTCGGTTTTTGTTCCAAATGCAATTTGTTTAAAACGGCCACAATCGATTGACCTGTTGCCAACATCGGGTCAATTAAGATCAAATTTTTATTTTCAAAGGATGGTGCCGCTTGGTATTCAACCAAAATTTCAAACGCATCGTCGTTATTGGGATGGTGACGGTAAGCCGATACAAATCCGTTTTCAGCATTGTCAAAAATGTTCATAAATCCTGTATGTAAAGCCAATCCAGCACGAAGGATAGAGCACAAAACCACATTATCGGCAATGGTTGTAGTGTGCTTGATTCCGAGCGGTGTTTGAACATCAATAGCTTTATATTCTAATGTTTTACTCAGTTCATACGCCATAATTTCGCCAATTCGTTCAATGTTTTTTCTAAAACGCATGCTGTCTTTTTGAATCGTTACATCGCGAATTTGAGCCAAAAAATGGTTAAGAATACTATTGTTTTCAGAAATATAATGAATTTGCATTTTCGAATTTGGATTAAGAATTTTCAGAAAAAGAATTACAAGTTAGCGCTTTTAAACTTTTTTAGGCTACTAAACTATTTTCAAAAGTATAAAAACTATCTTTGCAAATAAAATTAATCATTATGTTTTCAAAATTTGCCTACTCTATATTTGAACAAAGTATCAAGGATTATCACGTTTATGACAATGTAGATCAGCCCATTAACAATCCCTATCCAAAGGATAAAATCGAACATTTATTGTATTTTAAAAACTGGATTGATACCGTGCAATGGCATTATGAGGATATTATTCGTGATCCAAATATTGACCCTGTGGCTGCGCTTACTTTGAAAAGAAAGATCGACGCTTCCAATCAAGAACGTACCGATATGGTAGAATATATTGACAGTTATTTTCTTCAAAAATACGCTGATGTTGTGGTAAAACCAACTGCTAAAATCAACTCAGAATCTCCGGCTTGGACGATTGATAGACTTTCCATTTTGGCTTTGAAAATTTATCACATGAACGAAGAAGCCACTCGTGCAGAAGCTTCACAAGAACATAGAGATAAATGTCAAGAAAAATTGAACGTTCTTTTAGAGCAAAGAACCGATTTGTCAACCGCAATTGATGATTTGTTGACCGATATTGAAAACGGAGATAAATTTATGAAAGTGTACAAACAAATGAAAATGTACAACGACGATGATTTGAATCCAGTTTTGTATCAAAACAAGAAATAATTTCAGGCAAATTTTGTCGAAAAAAATCCAACATATAGCCGTCATCCGACTGTCTGCCATGGGCGACGTTGCCATGACGGTTCCTGTTATTAGGGCTTTTGTTAATCAAAATCCTGAAGTAAAAATCACTTTTGTTTCGCGTCCTTTTTTCAAACCTTTTTTTGATGGAATTCCCAATCTTACTTTTTTCGAAGTGGATTTAAAGCACAGGCATAAAGGTATTTTTGGATTGTTCCGATTGTGTGAAGATTTAAAAAAACACAATGTAGATGCGGTTGCCGATTTGCACAATGTTTTGCGTTCTAAAGTTGTCAGGGTATTATTTGCCTTGAGCGGAAAAAAAGTAGCTTTTACAGACAAAGGTAGGGCCGACAAAAAAGCACTAACTCGACTGGAAAACAAAACTATTTTGCCATTAAAACCCATGGTTCAGCGCCATGTCGAAACCTTCAATCAATTGGGTTTTTTGGTCGATTTAGCACAACCCGTGTTTCCCAAAAAAGGTGTTTTATCTTCAAAAATAACGACAATTTCGGGCGAAAAACAAAATGAGAAATGGATTGGAGTTGCACCTTTTGCACAATATGAAAGCAAGGTCTATCCTTTAGATTTGATGCAACAAGTGATCGATGAACTGGCTTCGAATTCAATTACTAAAATCTTTCTTTTTGGTGGTGGAAGTAAAGAAATTGAAACCTTAAATTTATTTGCTTCAACAAAACAAAATGTAGTCGTCGTAGCCGGAAAATTAGAACTTCAAGAAGAATTACAACTTATTTCCAATTTAGATGTCATGCTTTCTATGGATTCTGGAAATGCCCATATTGCAGCAATGTTAGGTATAAAAGTAATTACACTTTGGGGCGCAACACATCCTTTTGCAGGTTTTTATCCGTTTAATCAGCCGCTTGAAAACGGTTTGGTTTCCGATAGAAATCAGTTTCCTTTTTTGCCAACATCGGTGTATGGAAATAAACAAGTGGTCGGATATGAAGAGGCTATGCGCACCATTTCTGTTGACGATATTATTCAAAAAATAAATTCCAATCTTGCCTAAACAAAATTGGAATTCTTAGTTTTTCGAAACACTATTTTTTTATTTATACATCGTCAAAATCAACAAAGATTTCGCTCGACGTTGGATGCGCTTGACAGGTTAAAATCAAACCAGAAACTACTTCTTTATCGGTTAGAATTGAATTCTTTTTCATTTCGGCTGTTCCTTTAGAAATTCGAGCTAAACAACTGCTGCAAATACCACCTTGACAGGAATAAGGTGCGTCAATGCCTTGTTTTAAAGCGGCTTCCAAAAGCGTTTGTTTCTGACTCATTTCAAAAGCAGTTTCTTCATCGTCCACTAAAACAGTAATTTTAGTGTGGCCCTCATGCGAACTAGCTTCTGTATTTTCGGCAGATGACGTTGTAAACAATTCAAATTTGATATTTTTATCAGCAACATTATGTTCTTTTAAAACGGTAGTGGCAAGATTAATCATTTCTTCTGGACCACATAAATAGAACTTATCGAATTCTTTTTCTTTGTGTTTGTTATTCAATACAAAATTGATGTTGGATTTGTCAATTCTACCAAAAAGTTCGTTTTCCACTTTGGTTTGGCTGTATACATAATGTACAAATAAGCGACCTACATACTTTAATTGCAGTTCGTGTAGTTGATTGTGAAAGATGGTTTCTTCGGGAGTTTTGTTTCCGTATACCAATACAAAAGAACTGTTAGGCTCGCTTTCCAAAACCGATTGCAGGATAGCCATTACTGGTGTAATACCACTACCAGCCACAAAAGCAGCATAGTTTTTTTGTCGTTCAGCGTTGGGTTCAAACGTGAATTTTCCTTCGGGTTGACCTACCTCCAAAATGTCACTAGGCTTCAAGTTTTCATTGGCAAATTTGGAAAAATGTCCGTTTTTAACCGACTTAATGGCAATGCGTAATTCGTTACTATTGGGAGACGAACAAATAGAATAAGCACGACGAATTTCTTTTCCGTCAAGGGTCAATTTTAAATTAATATATTGACCCGCAATGAATTTATAGGCCGATTGTAATTCGGTTGGAATTGTAAAAGCAACAGAAATAGCGCTTGGTGTTTCGCGCTTTACTTCTTTGATGTGTAATTTATAAAAAGATGACATGAACTATTTTTTTACAAAGGTAAGAAATAGACATCATTTTCAAATTATTTGTAACATTTACATAGAATAATAAACTAATTACTAAACCAAAACAACCAATTTATGTTCAAACATTTTATTAGATTAGAATGGAAATCTTTTTTTCGTTCGGCTTCCTTTGGAACTAATGTAGTGCTAAAAGTCTTTATGGGATTGATGGCACTTTATTTTCTTTCGATGTTTCTTATCATCGGGTTTGGGTTATATTCTATTTTAGAAAATTCTGAATTAAATCCGTTGCAAACCGTAAACAAATTTTTGATTTATTATTTTATAGTGGATTTAATTATTCGGTATTTTTTACAAAAAATGCCCGTGATGAACATTAGACCATTGTTGACTTTGCCTATAAAAAGAAATACAATTGTTCATTTTTCACTAGGAAAAACAGCGATTTCATTTTTTAATGTATTGCATGCGTTTTTATTTATTCCGTTTTCTATACGATTGATTCAAAACGACTTTGATGTAGTTCACGTTATGTTATGGCATTTGGGCATTGTTGGGGTTATTTACATGAATAATTTCATTAATGTACTTCTCAACAATAAAGACAGTGTTTTTTATTCGGTTTTGGCAGTAGTTGTAGGATGTGGTGTCGCGCAATATTATGCAATTTTCGATCCAACAGTTTATACCGCACCTTTTTTTAACGGATTGTATACTACTGATTATTTGGTTGTTATTCCCGTTTTGGCCGCAGCTGGAGCTTATTATTTTGCATTCAATTATTTCAAATCAAATTTAAATTTAGACGAAGGATTAGCTAAGAAAAGTGAAGTTGCCAAAACAGAAAATTTCAACTGGTTGAATCAATTTGGAACGCTTGGCACTTTCTTAAAGAATGATATCAAACTGATCAAAAGAAACAAACGTTCCAGAACTACGGTGATTATGAGTGTGGTTTTCTTATTTTATGGTTTTTTATTTTTTAATAATCCGCACCAACCTGCGGTAATGGGAATTTTCGCGGGTATTTTTGTTTCAGGTGGATTTTTATTCACTTTCGGACAGTTTGTTCCGAGTTGGGATAGTGCCTATTATCAGTTGATGATGAGCCAAAACATTCAATACAAAGAATACCTAAGTTCCAAATGGTGGTTGGTGGTTTTTGCTACTATAATTTCTACATTATTAGCTTCTTTTTATTTGTATTTTGGTTGGCATACTTATTTATTGATAGTGGTTGGAGCTGTATACAATATTGGGGTTAATTCACATTTAGTGCTTCTGGGAGGTGCCTTTGTGAAAACACCCATTGATTTATCAACCAGCAAACAAGCTTTTGGTGACAAACAAGCCTTTAATGTAAAAACGATGTTGATTGCGATTCCAAAATTACTGATCCCTGTTTTGTTATATGGTTTGGGTAAAACAATTTTCAACGAAAATATCGGATTGCTTTTAGTGGTTATTGCTGGTGTTATTGGATTTGCGCTTCGAGGAAAGGTTTTTAACATGATTGAAAAAATTTACAAAACCGAAAAATACGCCACCATTGCGGCTTACAAACAGAAAAATTAATAACAAAAAATTCACAGAAATCATGATACAAGTAAACAATCTTTCAAAAACATATACCAACGGAGTTAAAGTATTAAACATTACCAATCTTGACATTACCAAAGGGCAAAGTTTCGGATTAGTAGGGAATAACGGTGCTGGGAAAACTACTTTTTTCAGTTTGTTATTGGACTTAATTCAACCCAGTACAGGTTATATTAAAAACAACGGAATTCAAGTAAACACAAGCGAAGCCTGGAAACCTTTTACATCTGCATTTATTGACGAAAGTTTCCTAATTGGCTATTTAACGGCCGAAGAATATTTCTATTTTATTGGTGATTTACGCAATCAAAACAAAGCCGATGTGGATACATTGTTAAAAAAGCATGAAGAATTTTTTAATGGCGAAATTTTAAACAGCAAGAAATATTTGCGTGATTTATCGAAAGGGAACATGAAAAAAGTGGGAATTATAGCTGCTTTAATTGGTAATCCAGAAGTGGTAATTTTAGACGAACCGTTTGCCAATTTAGACCCAACTACGGTGAATCGATTGAAGAAAATCATCAAAGAATTAGCCGATAACCCAGAAGTAACCGTTTTGGTTTCATCCCATGATTTGGTGCATACGGTTGAAGTTTGCAATCGAATTGTTGCCTTGCATTTGGGCGAAGTGGTAAAAGACATTCAAACTTCGGAAGAAACTTTAAAAGAGTTAGAAGCTTTTTTCGCCGTGTAATTTTTTAACAAATTAAAATACAATCCGCAGTAGATTTTATGCTCCTGCGGATTTCTTATTTAAAAAAAGCATTATTTTTTTTCAGGTATCAAAAAGAAACGTATTTTTACCAGTTAGTTATACTAAAATTAGCTTTTTTAAGTTAATTATAAAAACGTTTTTTACATTGAAAACCAGTACATTCAAATACACAATAGTTGCCATTATAGTCCTTTTTTTTGTAGCGTGTTCTACAAAGAAAAACACATTTCTTTCTAGAAATTATCATGCGTTGAGCACCAAAGATAATATTCTTTATAATGGTGGAATTGCTCTAGAAAAAGGAATCTCCGATTTAAAATTGCAATTCAAAGATAATTTTTGGGAAACGCTTCCTGTGGAGCGCATGCAGGTTTCTCAAGAGCAAATGACGCCTGGTCAAACCAAAAACGCCAATTTTGAAAAAGCAGAAGAGAAAGCTACCAAAGCCATTCAGAAGCATTCTATGAATATTGATGGTTCCGAAAAAAACCCTCAAATGGATGAAGCGCATTTGATGTTGGGTAAAACACGTTATTACGATCAACGCTTTGTACCAGCATTAGAAGCGTTTAATTATGTATTGTATAAATATCCAAATAGTGATAAGATTTATGAAGTGAAAATTTGGAGAGAAAAAACCAACATGCGAATGGACAACGATGCGTTAGCCATTGTTAATCTTAGAAAATTACTAAAAGAAATTAAATTTAAAGATCAAATTTTTGCCGATGCAAACGCTACATTAGCACAAGCTTTTTTGAATTTAAAAGAGAATGATAGTGCCGCTGCTAAACTCAGAATAGCTACAAAATTCACTAAATCGGATGAAGAAAAAGCGCGTTATCGATTTATTTTAGGGCAAGTTTATGAGCAAATGGGACTTAAAGACAGTGCTTTTGTAAAGTATCAAGAAGTAATAGATATGAAAAGAAAGTCGGCACGTCAATATGTTATTCAAGCACATGCACGTCAGGCTTCACAATTTGATGTTGCTAAAGGCGATACCACGGCTTTTGTAAAAAAATACAAAGACCTTTTAAAAGACAGAGAAAACAGACCATTTCTAGACGTTTTGAACCACCAAATGGCGTTGTTTTATGATAAACTAAAAAAACCCGAAACAGCCAAGATTTATTACAATAGATCGTTGAGAAAACGGTCAGACGATCAGTATTTGATGGCGAGTAATTACAGAAACTTGGCGGATATTTATTTTAATAATGCTAAATATGTAACGGCAGGAAAGTATTTTGATAGTACGTTAACGGTTTTAAACCCGAGAACCAGAGAGTTTAAATTGATTACTAAGAAACGACAAAATTTAGAAGATGTTATTAAGTTTGAAGGCATTGCACAACGCAACGACAGTATTTTAAAAATAGCTGCACTTTCGCCATCAGCGCGAGAAAATTATTATAACGAATACATTGAAAAGTTAAAAAAAGAAGAGAAAAAACAACAAGAATTAGCCGCCAAAAAAGCAAAAGAAGACAGTCAAACTTCAGGTTCTAACGACAATCCTTTTCCAAACAAAGGCGGATCAAAAGATGAGCCTCTTACTTCAGGTTCTAAGCAAGATGTTACAAAATCAGCAGCACCACTGCCATCATTTTCAAATAACACTACTGGAAGCACTTTTTATTTTTACAATCCTTCAACGGTAGCTTTTGGAAAAATAGAGTTTAAGAAAAAATGGGGTGACAGAGCCCATGTTGAAAATTGGAGATTATCTAAGGAAGCCACTAAAGACGATAAAAATCCAGATGAAACTACTGCTGATGCAACAGAAAATGGAGGTAAACCAAAAGAAGTAGATCCAAAATTCACTACCGATTTTTATTTAAAACAACTACCAACATCTGCAAAAGCTTTGGATAGTATTGGCACTGAACGAAATTTTGCCTATTATCAATTGGGAGTTATTTACAAGGAAAAATTTAAGGAGTATAAAAGAGCGGCTGATAAGTTGGAAAAATTGTTAGACAACAAACCAGAAGAACGATTGATTTTGCCGTCAATGTATAATTTGTATAAGATTTATGAAATCATAGACAAACAGAAAGCATCGGCCATGAAATCGAAAATTATGGCTCAATATCCCGATTCTAGATACGCGCAAATTATCAGTAACCCCAACGCCGATAGTCAAATGAGTTCCGAGCCAGAAGTGGTGTATCATTTGATGTACAAGGAATATGAAAACGGACTTTACAGAGAAATTTATCCTAAAGCAGAAGCCGCTATTGAACAATTTACAGGCGATGAGATGCTTCCAAAATTTGAGCTTTTAAAAGCACATTTAATTGGAAAATTAAAAGGACTAGCTGAATATAAGAAAGCCCTAAATTATGTGGCGTTAACGTATCCAAATAGTGAAGAAGGAAAATCGACAGAATTATTTATTACGAATAAAATCCCATATTTAGAATCGTTGTCGTTCAACTCCGAATTTCCGTTGTCATGGAATATCTTGTATAAGGCGGATAATTTAGAAGACAAAAATACCAAAGCACTTTTAGAAAAATTAAAAAAATTCGCTAAAGAAAGAACCATTGAAAAGTTATCTATTTCTACAGATCTTTATACCATTGACAAAAATTTTATTGTAATTCACGGTATAAAAGATTTGGATAATGCTAAGGGAATAGCGCAAGTTCTAAAAGAATTTAAAGAGTATAAAATTGCGGAACCAGCCATTATCATTTCTAGTGAAAACTATAAAGTGGTTCAGGTTAAAAAGAATATTGACGAGTATGTTACCGGCGATTGGTTGAATAAACCTATTGTTCCTGTTCAAAGAACTATTGTGGTTCCACAAGAAAAAACAGATGCTAACAAAAAAGGAGGCGAACCATCAAAAGCCGGACAACCATTAACCAATCCAAAGCAAGATAATGGAAAAGGAAAAGGATTTGACCCACAGAACGTTCCAAAAGACAACATGAATTCGGATGATTTACCTCCACAAAGCATGATGCCACCAACACCAGACATGCCCAAAAAACCCTAATGTTATGTTTGATAAAAAACCAAAATCATATACCGATCTATTAGGTAAGACCAACAGAATTGTGGAAGGGACTACTATTAAAGGCGATATAGTTTCTCCAGCCGATTTTCGTTTGGACGGACATTTGATTGGAAATTTCGAGTCCAAAGGGAAATTGGTTATTGGTCCAGCAGGAAGTGTACAAGGAGATATTGTTTGTAAAAACTGCGATATAGAAGGTAAGTTTGATGGTAAAATTCAAGTAACCGAAATACTCAATTTAAAATCGAAAGCCAGTATTCACGGTGAAGTAATCTGCGGAAAACTTTCGGTAGAACCAGGAGCCGAGTTCAGCGCAACTTGTGTTATGAAACCTCATGTAAAAAACCTACCACATCATGGACAATCAACCGAAGAAAAGACAGCGTAACAAATGGTTGGCATTGATAAACATTCCGGTTCAAATGGGAATAATAATTTATCTTTTTTCTTTATTAGGTACTTGGCTTGATGGAAAATTTCCAAACGACCACACTGTTTTTGTAAAAATTAGTACGCTATTAGGTGTCGCGATTGCCTTTTACAATTTAAATAGACAACTAAAAGACATCAACTCTTCTGAATAAACTCATGAAAATAGTATCATTCAAACCTGTTTTTTTCTCTTTAGTAGTTTCTTTAATTCTATTTTTCATTCACAAATTGGTATTTAAATTAGTGTGCCCCAATGTGTTTCTTAATGAAATGGTGTATTCTCTAGAAGAACTGTATGGTCTGTTTTTTTTGTTCACTGCAGTAATACTATTTGTTTTAATAGTAATTAACCAAAAAGGAGTTGACAATGTTGGATTTGCTTATTTGTTTTTAACAGGAGGCAAAATGCTAATAGCCTATGTTTTAATGCAACCTATATTAAATGCTAAGCATGCATTTGCTTTTTCAGAAAAAATCAACTTTTTTGTTATTTTCATTCTTTTTTTGATAATAGAAACGGTATTAACCATTAGAATGTTGAACAATAAACAATAAATGCATTGAAAATCGATAATTTCATCAAAAAAAATAAAACTATTACTTTTAAATATTAATTAAAATTGTACTTTTGCACCAAATTTCAGAAAATAAATTAAAGATAATTATCAGATATGGTGTTTTCAAACAAACCACTCCAATTTATAGTAACTGTTTTAGTTGCTTGTCTTCCATTATTTAGTTCTGCAAATACCCCAACCGATTCTGTTGCTGCCAAAACAGAAGCTACTCCTGTTGAGGCAACTGCTCATGGAGAAGCAACGACTCATGAAAAGCACGAAGAGCCGACCGATTTAAAGTCTAAAATTAATGCTTATATCAATCACCACGTTTTAGATGCTCACGAATTTTCTTTGTTTGAAGATGAAGCTACTGGAAAACACTATGGATTTCCATTACCAATTATTTTATGGGATAATGGCGTACATATTTTTTCTTCTTCTAAGTTTGAGCATGGTCATGCTGTTGCAGAATCTAATGGTAATTACTACAAATTAGGTCACGACGAAAAAATATACAAAACAGATGCTGCTGGAACATTAACAGGAGATGAGCACCATCCAACTAATGCAAAACCAATTGATTTATCCATTACAAAAGCGGTTTTTTCAATGATGCTTGTAGCCCTTTTAATGTTTTTATTATTTAAAGGCCTGGCAAAATCGTATGTTAAAAATGGCGGAATTGCATCTGGATTTGGACGATTTTTTGAGCCAATCGTATTGTACGTTCGTGATGATATTGCGATTCCTAATATTGGAGAAAAACACTATAAAAAATACATGAGTTTCTTGTTGACAGTGTTCTTCTTTATTTGGTTTTTAAACATCATCGGATTAACACCACTTGGAATCAATGCAACAGGGAACATTACCGTTACGGCGTGTTTGGCTATTGTGGTATTTTTAATCACAAACCTTACGGCTAATAAAAATTATTGGGGGCACATTTTCTGGATGCCAGGTGTTCCTACTCCAATGAAATTTATTTTAGCGCCAATCGAGTTATTAGGAGTAATCATCAAACCATTTTCCTTAATGATTCGTTTGTATGCCAACATTTTTGCGGGCCACATCGTATTAATGAGTTTGATTGCTTTAATGTTTATTTTCAAAAGTTGGTTAGGAAGCAGTTTATCTTTCTTACTTTCGTTTGCCATTTCATCAATAGAAATATTAGTAGCATTGCTACAAGCCTATATTTTTACAATGTTATCTGCCTTGTTCTTTGGAGCAGCAGTAGAAGAGCATCATCACGAAGAAGCTCATCATTAATAGTTTAGATAGCGATATCTATTTTAAAAAGAATGTTTAATTTTTAATACATATATTATGAACATCCCAAGAATTGTTGGAGCAGGATTAGTGGTTATCGGAGCTGGTATTGGTATTGGTAGAATCGGTGGTTCTGCAATGGACGCTATCGCTCGTCAACCAGAAGCATCTGGAAAAATCCAAACAGCTATGCTTATTGCAGCTGCACTTATTGAAGGTATTGGTTTCGCAGCATTATTTGCTGTTGCTGAAAACTAGTAGAAAAAATCAAAAGCTATAACGGTTGGTTATAGCTTTTGTTTCTAATTTTGAAAAAGTAAATACATACTATAATTATAACATAATATGGATAAGTTAATAAATGATTTTGGTTTTGGATTGTTCTTTTGGGCATTAATTATTTTTGTTGGATTAGTAATCCTTTTGAAAAAATTTGCTTGGAAACCAATTCTTGATGCCGTTAACGAAAGAGAAGAAGGAATCAGAAGTGCATTACTCTCTGCTGAAAATGCTAAGAAAGAAATGCAAAACTTGAAATCAGATAATGAAAAATTATTAGCTGATGCAAGAGCTGAGCGTGATGCCATGATGAAAGAAGCTCGTGAAATCAGAGAAAAAATGATTAACGATGCTAAATCAGAAGCACAAGCAGCTGGTGAAAAAATGATTGAACAAGCGAAAGCAGCAATCACTAGTGAGAAAAATGCAGCTATGGCAGAATTGAAAAATCAAGTTTCATCTTTGTCATTAGAAATCGCAGAAAAAGTATTAAGAGACGAATTATCTAACAAAGATTCTCAAACTAAATTGGTTGAGAAAATGTTGGGTGACGCTAAATTAAACTAATCATTATGTCTAGAGCAGCGATTAGATACGCCAAAGCAATATTAGACATTGCACAAACTTCGGGAAAAGCCGACGCGGTTAACAACGACATGAAGTCGATTGTAGCTGCTGTTGCGGATAGTGCTGAATTGAAAGATTTTTTATCAAGTCCTGTTATTAAAATGGACGTTAAAAAATCGGCTTTGTCTGAAATATTTTCAACAGTTCAAGCAGAAACAAACAGTTTGTTTAACTTGTTATTTGAAAATAAAAGATTTGAAATTTTAGAATCAATAGCTTCAGAATACAATAGATTGTTTGACGAGAGTAACGGAATTCAAGTAGCCAAAGTAACTACTGCGTTTCCAATTACTCCAGAATTACAAACTAAAGTATTGGCTAAAATTGCAGAGTTTTCAAACAAGAAAATTACGATTGAAAATATAGTAGATCCAACAATTATTGGTGGATTTATATTACGCGTTGGCGACCAGCAGTACAATGCTTCGGTGGCTAGCAAATTGAGTGAATTGAAAAGAGAGTTTAGTAATTAGATTTCCATTAAAGATATATCAAAATGGCAGAAATTAAACCAGCTGAAATTACAGCAATATTAAAAAAACAATTATCTGGTTTTGAATCAGGTGCATCGTTAGAAGAAGTAGGAACTGTACTTCAAGTGGGTGATGGAATCGCTCGTGTTTACGGTTTATCAAACGCTCAATATGGTGAGTTAGTGCAATTCGACAACGGATTGGAAGCTATCGTATTGAACTTAGAAGAAGACAATGTTGGGGTTGTACTTTTAGGACCATCTACTGGAATTAGAGAAGGTTCTACAGTAAAACGTACACAACGTATCGCTTCCTTAAAAGTTGGTGAGCAAATCATCGGCCGTGTAGTCAATACACTTGGTGAACCAATCGACGGTAAAGGACCAATCGGTGGTGATTTGTATGAAATGCCATTAGAAAGAAAAGCACCAGGAGTTATCTTTCGTCAACCCGTAACAGAACCATTACAAACAGGTATCAAAGCGGTAGATGCTATGATTCCAGTTGGTCGTGGACAACGTGAGTTGGTAATTGGTGACCGTCAAACAGGTAAATCTTCGGTTTGTATTGACACCATCTTAAATCAAAAAGAATTTTATGATGCAGGGAAACCAGTATTTTGTATTTATGTTGCTATTGGACAAAAAGCGTCTACAGTAGCAGGTATTGCAAAAATGTTGGAAGAAAAAGGAGCAATGGCCTACACAGTAATTGTTGCCGCTAATGCCTCTGACCCAGCACCAATGCAAGTATATGCACCAATGGCCGGAGCTGCAATTGGAGAATATTTCCGCGATTCAGGTCGTCCAGCATTAATTGTTTATGATGATTTATCTAAACAAGCAGTAGCATATCGTGAGGTATCTCTTTTATTAAGAAGACCACCGGGTCGTGAGGCATATCCTGGAGACGTTTTTTACTTACACTCTCGTTTATTAGAAAGAGCGTGTAAAGTAATCGCCGATGATGATATCGCAAAAAACATGAACGACTTACCTGATAACTTGAAGCCAATCGTAAAAGGTGGTGGTTCGTTAACCGCTTTACCAATTATTGAAACTCAAGCTGGTGACGTATCTGCTTATATTCCAACTAACGTAATTTCGATTACAGACGGACAAATCTTTCTTGATGGTGATTTGTTTAACTCTGGGGTTCGTCCTGCAATCAACGTAGGTATTTCGGTATCTCGTGTTGGAGGTAACGCACAGATTAAGTCAATGAAAAAAGTGGCTGGTACCTTGAAATTAGACCAAGCGCAATTCCGTGAATTGGAAGCGTTTGCAAAATTTGGTTCTGATTTAGATGCGGTAACTTTAAACGTTATTGAAAAAGGTAGAAGAAACGTTGAAATCTTAAAACAAGGTTTGAACGATCCATATACTGTTGAAGATCAAGTTGCTATTATTTATGCAGGTTCTAAAAACTTGTTAAGAAGTGTTCCTGTAAATAAAGTAAAAGAGTTCGAAAAAGATTTTATCGAATACTTGAACAACAAACACAGAGATACTCTTGATGCTTTAAAAGCAGGTAAATTAGACGATAATATCACTGATGTTATTGAAAAAGCAGCTAAAGAAATTTCAGCAAAATATAACTAATAATAATTTGAAGATTTGAAAATTTGGAGATGGTATTCATTTTCAAATTTTCAAATTAACTAATTTTCAAATTCAATATGGCAAACTTAAAGGAAATCCGTAATAGAATTACTTCCGTTTCATCAACGATGCAGATTACTTCTGCGATGAAAATGGTTTCTGCGGCAAAGTTGAAAAAAGCACAAGATGCTATTACAGCAATGCGCCCTTATGCCGAAAAATTAACGGAATTATTACAAAGTTTAAGTGCAACTCTAGATGGTGAAGTAGGCGGAAGTTTTACAGCCCAACGCGAGGTTAACAAAGTTTTAATAGTAGCTATTACTTCCAATAGAGGTTTGTGTGGTGCTTTCAATTCGAACGTTATCAAGCAAGCTAAATTAATTGCCGATTCGTATGCTGGAAAGCAGGTTGACGTTTTTGCAATCGGTAAAAAAGGAAATGATGCTTTGTCTAAAACCAATACTATTGTAGGTAATAAAAGTGAGGTTTTTGACAATTTAACATTTGATAATGTAGCCGAAATTGCTCAAATACTAACCGATAAATTTACCACAGGCGAATACGATAAAATCGAAATTGTGTACAACCAATTCAAAAATGCTGCAACACAAATTGTTCAAACCGAACAGTTTTTACCGTTAGCGCCAGTAAAATCGGATACGCCAGCTTCTACAGGAGATTATATTTTTGAACCATCAAAAGAAGAAATCGTTTTAACTTTAATTCCTAAATCGTTAAGAACACAATTGTATAAAGCCATTCGTGATTCATTTGCTTCAGAACATGGTGCTCGTATGACTGCTATGCACAAAGCAACCGATAATGCTACTGAATTAAGAGATCAATTAAAACTTACATACAACAAAGCACGTCAAGCAGCAATTACTAACGAAATCCTTGAGATTGTTGGTGGTGCTGAGGCTTTGAAAGGCTAATTTAATTCAAAATAAATTCATAGAAGAGTCAACATTTGTTGGCTCTTTTTTTATTACTTCAATATAATACCTATTTTTGTTTCTAATTAAAGAAGATCTACTTTGAGTTTATACAAAAACCTTTTCAAACAAACACTTATTTATGGACTGGCAACGGTTTTTCCAAGAATAATTAGCTTTATTCTTAATCCTTTGTTTGTATATTATTTGCCAGATAAAAGCAAAATGGGTGAGGTTTCTGTAATCTTTTCTTATTTAGTTTTTTTTAATGTTATTTTATCTTATGGAATGGAAACGGCTTTCTTTCGGTTTTACAATTCAGAAGACAATAAAAAGAGTGTAATTTCAACTTCTACCATTTCCCTCTTTTGGTCGTCTTTAGGGTTTTTAGTTCTCTCTTTATTATTCAGAAACACCCTAGCAAGATGGTCACACATTAATGTAGAATACATTACCTACACCATTTGGATACTCACTCTGGATGCTTTAGCAATTATTCCTTTTTCAAAATTAAGAGCAGAAAAAAGACCAATGCGTTATGCCGCTATTAAGATGGCCAATGTTACCATTAACCTTCTATTAAATGTTTTCTTTTTAGCGATTTTACCCAAAATTGTGGCCAACAATCCAAATGGATTTTTAAGCACTATTTATTCTGATAATTTTCAAATCGGATATATTTTTGTCTCCAGTTTAATTGCCAGTTTGTTAACTTTGGTTGTTCTATCTCCAAATTATTTCAATATAAAATGGAAATTTGATAGCCAATTGTGGAAGAGAATGATGCAATACGGTATTCCTATTTTAGTAGCCGGAATCGCTTTTGCGGTTAATGAACATTTTGATAAAATTCTCCTAGATTGGATGCACATTCCAATGGCAGATATTGGTGCATATTCTGCGTGTTATAAAATTGGTATGTTTATGGTGTTATTTAGAACAGCATACACACTTGGTATTGAACCATTCTTTTTCAGTCATGCTAGCAATGAAAATGCAACGCAAACCTATGCCACCATCACTAAGTACTTTGTGATTTTTGGGTCATTCATTTGTCTTTTTGTGATTGTTTTTATCGATTTATTAAAAAGACCATTGGTGCCAAATCCAGATTATTGGGATGCCATTAAAGTAGTTCCGTTAATTGTATTAGCCAATTTTTTCCTTGGTATTTACACCAATTTATCGGTTTGGTATAAGTTGATAGACAAGACAAAAATAGGTGCTTATATTTCAATTGTTGGCGCGGTGGTAACACTGTTTTTAAATTATTTATTAATTCCTAAAATGAGCTATTATGGTTCGGCTATAGCAACCATTGCAGCCTATGGAACTATGATGATAATATCTTATAAAATGGGACAAAAAAGGTATCCAATACCGTATGATATGAACAAAATATTTAGTTATCTTGGACTGACTATAGTGTTCTCAGCCGTTTCATTTTATATTCCAGCTATTAGAGAAAATTATTATGTAAAGACACTATTATTAGCAGTGTTTTTATATTTTATTTACTACAGCGAAAAAGAAACTTTGTTACGAATTATTAAAAGAAAAGCAAAATAATGACCATTAAAATCATCAATAAGTCGCAACACGATTTACCTAATTATGAAACGATTGCTTCGGCCGGAATGGACTTACGAGCCAATATATCAGAATCAATTACGTTAAAATCATTGGAACGAACCATTGTAAAAACCGGACTTTTTATTGAACTTCCCATTGGTTATGAAGCTCAAGTGCGTCCGAGAAGTGGATTAGCGGCCAAAAAAGGAATCACAGTTTTAAATTCACCCGGAACGGTTGATGCCGATTATCGTGGCGAAATTGGAGTAATTTTAGTAAATTTATCCAATGAAGATTTTGTAATAGAAAATGGCGAACGCATTGCCCAATTAATCATTGCTAAACACGAACGCGCCGAGTGGATTGAAGTTCAAGAATTATCTGAAACTTCAAGAGGTGAAGGCGGATTTGGTAGTACTGGAGTAAAATAGTAAAAATGCTTCCTCATTCAAAACCCGTTGTTCAATAGTCCAAGTTCAAAATATTGAATATTCAACTTGGAATAACGAATGTTGAAGTTTAAAAATAGTAAAAATGAAAATAATAGTACCCATGGCGGGCCGTGGCTCACGATTACGTCCACACACATTAACCATCCCAAAACCCTTAATTCCCATTGCGGGTAAACCAATCGTACACCGATTAGTAGAAGATATTGCTGGAGTTTTAAACCAAGCTATCGATGAAGTGGCCTTTATCATTCACGAAAGTTTTGGTAAAAAAGTTGAAGAAGAATTGATTGCGATTGCTCAAAAACTTGGCGCAAAAGGAACTATTTATTACCAAAATGAAGCTTTAGGAACAGGTCATGCCATTATGTGTGCCAAAGATTCTTTGAGTGGTCC
This sequence comes from Flavobacterium sp. FG139, assembly GCF_057809695.1. NCBI lineage: Bacteria > Pseudomonadati > Bacteroidota > Flavobacteriia > Flavobacteriales > Flavobacteriaceae > Flavobacterium > Flavobacterium sp. FG139. The sequence continues at coordinate 140,529 of NZ_JBMDKL010000007.1, read as the reverse complement.
TGCGGTAATCGCGTATGCCGATACGTTGATTCGAGCCGATTTCGATTTAGATACCACCGCCGATAGTGTAATTTGGGTGAAACAAGTCGATCAACCCGAAGCTTTTGGTGTAATCAATTTGAATGAAGCCAATGAAATAATTGAGTTGGTAGAAAAACCAAAAGAATTTGTTTCTGATTTAGCCGTTATCGGAATATACTATTTCAAGGATGTTGCCGTTTTAAAAAATGAATTGCAAGCAGTTCTAGATAACAACATCATTCATGGTGGTGAATATCAAATTAATGATGGAATCAAACAAATGATGGCCAAAGGCATGAAATTTGTTCCAGGAAAAGTAGACGAGTGGATGGATTGTGGCAATAAAGATGTAACGGTTGATACTAATAATCGCATGTTGAATTTCCTTCATAACGACGGCATTCATTTAATTGATTATGACATAAAACAAGAAAATGCAACCATCATTCCGCCATGTTATATAGGAAAAAATGTAGTGTTAATCAATGCAACCATTGGACCCAACGTATCGCTTGGTGACGGGTGTCACGTTCAAAACAGCACCATCAAAAATAGTTTGATTCAAACGCACGCACACATTAAAAATGCTAATTTAGACAATGCCATGATAGGAAATCATGTGAGTTTTGACGGTAATTTTACCAACATTAGCATTGGAGATTATTCGGTTTTAGAATAAAGAAACTGAAATTAATTCAGCTTAAAAATGAAAAAAATAGTTTTACATAGTATTCTTTTTGGAATGTTTTTCCTTCCCACAGCACTTTTGGCTCAAAGCGAACCTAAAGATACTTTGGCATTGGCAGAAAACAAATTTGAAGATTCTTTCTACGAATCTTTGAAGCAAAAAGGCATGGAAAACTATGATAAAGCTATTGAGTCATTAGAAAAATGCCAAGCACTTCAAACAGATAATGCGGTAGTTTATTTTGAACTTGGTAAGAATTATTTAGCACTTAAAAAGTATAAAGAGGCCTTTGATAATTTTGAAAAAACAACCAAAATAGATCCTAATAACCGCTGGGCTTGGGCCGGAATGTATGATGTGTGTTACGAAACGCACGATTACAATCGCGCCATTGCTATAGTTCAAAAACTTGTAGAATTTAAAGCAGATTACAAAGAAGATTTGGTTTCGTTATACATGAATACCCAACAATTTGACAAAGCGTTAGACTTAATTAACGAATTGAATGCAACCGTTGGTAAGTCGGATAAAAGAGAATTATACAAAGCTCAAATTCTTCAAGATGTCAAATACCAAGGATCGGAAAAGGCGAATCTGATTGATAAAATAAAGCAAAACCCAAAAGACGAAACCAATTATATCGCTTTAATTTATTTGTATTCACAGAGCAATCAAGAAGAAAAAGCATTGGAAGTAGCCAAACAATTAGAAAAAGAAATCCCAACATCGGATTGGGCACAAGTGAGTTTGTTTAAATTTCATTTGAATAATAATGATGGCGAAAAAGCGGCAAAAGCCATGAACATTGTTTTTGCAAGTGATAAAATTGATAAAAAAATTAAGCACCGCATGCTGAATGAGTTCTTGATTTTCACCAAAAATAATCCGCAATATGAAAAAGATTTAGATACCGCTATTGGTTATTTTAGTGATGATAAAGAAGTGAAAGTAGCTAAAGAAATTGCAAAATTCTATCAAGCCAAAAAAGATTGGACGCATGCTATTAAGTATTATGAAATGCACTTGAAGACCACTAATGACGACATGGAAGCCATTTTGTTATTGATGCAAGCGTATACTGAAAATCTACAATTTGATAAATTAGCCAAAGCATCTGAAGAAGAAATGCAGTTGTTTCCAACGCAGCCACAATTGTATTACTATAATGGTTTGGCCAATAACCAACTTAAGAATTTCAAAAAAGCGAAAGATGTACTCGAATCTGGAATCGATTTTATCATTGATGATGCGGTTTTAGAAATCAATTTTAACCTTCAACTGGGAGAAGCATATAATGGTTTGGGCGATATGAAAAAGAAAGATCTGTATTTTTCTAAAGCCAACGCATTATTAGAAAAACAAAAAAAATAACATTCAAATTCCTTTTTTAGGATTCTTATATGAAAAAACAGTTAGCCTTTTTACTAGTAATGGTATTAGTTTCTTGTAAATCGAAAGCGATTTTAACAGACAGCACCGTCAATGCCAGCAATACCATTTCGGCAGAAAAAATAATTGAGGGCCATTACAACAATAAAATGGAGTTCTCTACAGTAAACATAAAAGCAGGTGCGCGATACGAAGACGAAAAAAACACGCAAAATGTTTCAGCTGAAATCAGAATAAAAAAAGATGAAAAAATCATGGTCATTATCCGTGTTTTGGGAATTACCATGGCCAAAGGATTGATTACGCCAACTTCAGTTCAGTATTATGAAAAAATTGGTAACAAATATTTTGAAGGTGATTATGCTGGATTGAGTCAATGGTTGGGAACCGATTTGGATTTTCATAAAGTTCAAAACATGTTTCTTGGAAAAGCATTTGACGATTTGCATAAAGGAAAATTTGCCGTTTCTGTCATGGAAAAAATGTATAAATTGCAATCTAAAAATGAAGGAAATGACGACAAATCCTATTTTTTTGAAAGTGATAATTTCTTAATGAAACGACAAGAAATTAATCAACCTTCGTTAGATAGAACCTTGCAGGTGGCTTATCCAGAGTATAAAAGATATGATGAAAAGATTTTACCGTTATCTTTGACCATCGATGCGCGTCAAAATGAGAATAAAACCAACATCAACATCGAATACAAAAACATTATATTCAACGAAGATCTTTCTTTTCCTTACAGCGTTCCAGAAGGTTACGAAAGAATTTACATCGATCAGAAATAAGATTATGCAAAAAAGATTAATTACCTTATTTTTTATTTTTTTGACTTCATTGGCTTGGAGCCAACAAACGCAGGAAGAATTAGAGCAAAAGAAAGCTAAAATTCAGGAAGAAATTCGTGAAAAAGAGCGCATGCTTCAAGAGGTGAGAAGTAAAGAAAAGTCGGTTGTACAATTACTATCAATTCAAAAAGAAAAAATTGGTTTGAAAGTAAAATTAATCAATACAACGGCCAAACAAACAAAACTGCTGAGTGATGACATTTACATCAATCAATTGCAAATTAATAAACTCAAAAGAGATTTGGTCATCCTCAAAGAAGACTACGCTCAAATGATTATAAAGTCATATAAGAGCCGTTCTCAACAAAGTAGAGCAATGTTCTTGCTTTCGTCAGAAAGTTTCTCACAAGCCTACAAAAGGCTGCAATACATGAAGCAGTATTCGAGCTATCGAAAAATGCAAGGTGAAGAAATTAAAGATAAAACGACAAAATTAGCCGAGCATATTGCCACATTAGGCGGTCAAAAAACAGAAAAAGTTAAACTCCTCGCGGAACAAGAAAAACAACGTGCCGATTTAGAAAAAGAAAAAAAGGAGCAAGAAGTTATAGCCAATAGTTTAAAGAAAGATAAAAAGCAAATTGCTGCTGAAATCAAGAAAAAGCAACAGGAATCTAAGAAAATTGATGCTCAAATTCAGAAGATGATTCGTGAGGCCATTGCTGAAGCGAATAGAAAAACAGCAGCAGCCAAAGCCAAAGCCAATCCGAAAACAACGACTGCCGCAGAGACTAAGAAAATTGAAGAGTCAACTAAAATTGTATTAACGCCAGAAGGGCAAATCATTTCCAATAACTTTAAAGCCAATAAAGGAAGATTGCCTTGGCCAGTAGAAAAAGGTGCTATCACTTCGGGTTATGGAGATCAACCGCATCCAGTGTATAAATCGGTGATGGTACACAATAATGGAATTGATATTACAACCGAGTCAGGCGCTTCTGCTCGAGCGGTTTTTGGTGGTGAAGTAACGCAAATACAAAAAATTTCACCTTTAAAAATTGCAGTAATTGTTAAGCACGGAGACTTTTTTACCGTGTATCAAAATCTAAGTTCGGTAAGTGTTACTGTTGGAGATAAAGTAGCTGCCAAACAAAGCTTAGGAAAAATCAGAACCGATGCAGAAGGCAAAACAGTTTTAAGGTTTATGATTTCTCAAAACGTTACTTACACCAATCCATCACAATGGATAAGTAGATAATAAAGAAGTCCGCGAGTAGCGGACTTCTTTATTATACAAACAATGCTTTTAACTCGGTAGCTTCATGCGGATTCATTTTTCCAGCAAGCACTAAACTCAATTGTTTTCTTCGTAAAGCAGCATCAAAGCGCAATTTTTCTTCTTCTGTTTCGGGTTCTAATAACGGCACAGCAACCGGATTGCCTGTTTCGTCAACGGCAACAAACGTGTAAATGGCTTCGTTGGCTTTGGTTTTATTACCCGATTCTCTATCTTCAATCCAAACGTCAAGATATATTTCCATAGACGAGGTAAAGGCACGTGAAACTTTAGCTTCAATAGTTACCACACTTCCTAAGGGAATAGATCGGTTGAAAGCGACATGATTTACAGAAGCCGTAACTACAATTCTTCTAGAATGTCTTCGGGCTGCAATGCTGGCTGCTCGGTCCATTCGGGCTAATAGTTCGCCTCCAAAAAGATTGTTTAAAGGATTGGTTTCACTGGGCAAAACCAAATCAGTAAGTATAGTTAATGAATCGATGGGATGTTTCGGAGTCATAGTTTTTTTTGCAAAGGTATTTATTTGTCCGTTTAAAACAGAATCAAGAACGACTAAAAAACAAAAAATCCCGAAATAATCGGGACTTTCTTATAGTTCTTCAATCAACACCCAAGCTTCTGGATTGTGTGATTTTTTGATGCGTTCCATTTCGGTTTGAGCTTCAGAGTAGGAAGCAAAACTACCGTAAATTACAGGATATAATCCGTGTTTGTTTTGACGTATTTTTTGAGCATGATACCCCAATTTGATCAATTCATCATACATTTTTGTAGCGTTTTCTTCTTGTAAAAAAGCACCAGCTACAACATGATACGGCATTTTTCCTTCAGAAACAGTAAGTGTTACAGCAGGCAGTGGATTGGAAATAAAGAACGTTGCTTCTTGTATTTTTTGTTCCACTTGTTTTTGAACTTTAGTTTGAACCGCTATCGTTTCTTGTTGAATTTGTTTCTGATAATATTGATTTCCAAAGAAACCGCCAGCACCCAGTAATCCAGCACCTAAAACAAAAATGGCGGCGTATTTCAAGAAATTGTTAGAACTTCTTTTTTCTGGAGTAAAAGCAATGGGTACTTTTTCTTCAAGAGTTTCTATCTCTTGTTTGTATTCTTCACGTTTTACATTAGGCGAAGCAAAAGTAGATAATCCAAAAGAAGTCGTTAAATAGTTAATTTGATCAGCCGGAATAAAAACCAGACTTTTTTCGGCGTTTAAAGTCAATTCACCGATGTTTTTAAGTGAAGTCGAACCGTATTCTTGAAGTTTATTTTTCCATGCATTGACTTCATTTTGAATAACGGTAACCGCAATTTCATAAGACATTTTTTCTGCCTGAGCAATATGATTAGCTAATAACCCATCGTTGTTTTTCAAATACGAATTAAACGACACCAATTTTTTAGGTGGGTAAAACGAATGGGAACCTTCATGCAATTGTGCCGATTGGATTTCGGTTAAAAAAGCTCCAAATCCAGGCACAGTGACACATTGGTAACGGTAAAGTAATTGCGAAATGTATTGGTCAATCTTCATAATGACAAATTTAATTATTTAATGGGGAATGCAAAATTTTATCAACAAACTTTGTTAACAATTTTGATAGTGCTTACTTTTGGAGTTCTATTTATACACCATTCCGATTTAATTATATGAACGACACCGAATTACTCCACTTATTGGCCTTGCAAAAAATTGAAGGCGTTGGCGATATTATAGCCAAAAAATTAATCAATCACTGCGGAAGTCCCGAAAAAATCTTCAAAACCAAGGCATCAATCTTGTCTTCAATCGACGGAATCGGACAGGTTTTAATTAAAAAATTAAAAGACAAATCGGTTTTTAATTTGGCAGAAGTCGAACTTAAATTTATTCAAGAAAACAGCCTTGATTGTCTTTTTTACCAAGATGAAAATTATCCCGATCGATTGAAACATTGCATCGACGGACCAGTTTTATTGTTCGGCTCAGGGAATATCAATTTAAACAATCGCAAAATAATTAGCATTGTTGGAACGCGAGAAATTACATCGTATGGCACTGAGTTTTGCAAAAAGCTTATAGAAGATTTGGCTCCGTTAAATCCAATTATTGTCAGCGGATTTGCCTATGGCGTTGATATTGTAGCACACAAAGCGGCTCTTGAACACAACTTGCAAACTATTGGCGTGGTGGCTCATGGGTTGAACCAAGTTTACCCCAAAGTTCATAAAAAATATGTGGCTAAAATAGAAGAACAGGGCGGATTTCTAACCGAATTTTGGAGTACATCGAACCCAGAAAAAGAGAATTTTGTAAAACGCAATCGGATTGTTGCCGGAATGAGTGAAGCTACCATTGTGATTGAAAGTGCCGAGAAAGGAGGGTCGTTAATCACGGCCAATTTAGCCAACGATTACAATAGAGATGTTTTTGCCGTTCCCGGAAGAATATCCGATAAATACAGTCAAGGTTGTAATATTTTAATTAAAACCCAACGCGCTAATATGTTGACTTCGGCAGCTGATTTAATGTACATGCTCAACTGGGAACTAGAAACGCCAAATCGCAATCTTAATGCGGTACAAAAACAACTTTTTATTACGTTAGATGATGATGAGCAAAAAATTTATGATTACTTATTGGAACATGGAAAAGTAGAACTAGATATTTTGGCGTTAGACTGCGGATTTCCAGTTTTTAAAATGTCTTCTATGTTAATGAATATGGAATTAAAAGGGTTGATTCGTCCTTTACCAGGAAAGCAATTTGAGGCTATTTAGTCTTTTATTTTGAAATTAATTAGGAAAGAAAGATTAAAATTATATTTTTGTTTTTCACTTATACTCTTTTGGCAATGAACATTATTGAATTATATGAAAACGCAGGAATTTACAGAGAAAATATAACCGAATTTACTTTTGATGATACTGTAAAAGTTCAAAAGCAATTTGAAATTGAACGCACACACAATCCAAATTTAAGCTCAAGCCTTCAACAAGATTTGATCAAGGCTATGAATGAATTTCCAAAAGAGTTGTTGTTTATTTCTTCCAATCGAATACTGTATAATTTCTTTGCAAAAACCAACCATTCTCGCAATAGATTTAGTTCAGACCATAGTGTTTCTGTCACAAATGAGGCAGTAAAAAGTTTTATCTCAATGTTTTTAAGTGCAGATTTAGATGGTTTTTTTGAAGAAAAAATTGCCCAAAATAGATTTGACGATGTTGAAGATTTTCTAGCTGTAAAAGACTATTTGCCAGAAACGTCTTTGAATGCCTTGAGTCAATTTATTGATGATAAATTTGATGCTGTTTTAAATATAATTACCAATAATCCGAGTCAAGAAAGCACGTTAAGTTTCAATTTCATCAAACATCGAAGTTTCTACGATTTACTATCGCATTTTAGATCGTCTAAAAATGACGAACGCATTCGAACACTACTCAACACAATGACAAGTACTTTGGTTGATTTTAATATTAAAAGTGTTTTTTTAAATCAAATGATGATTGCTATGGGAAATTACAAGGCCGTTGACAATGATTTAGCCAGCACATTAAAATTCAATAAAGATCAAACGCTTGCAAATACTCAAAAAATAGGTTCTAGTAGCAGTTCGGCACTATCAACAGGCGGAACCATTGTATTGATAATTATTGTTATCAGAATAATTCTGTTAATGGTTAGATGCAATAGTTAATTTATTTTCAACATGAACATTATAGAATTATTAGACCAGCAATACCTCAATAAAACAACCGCTAGTGCATCAAATGACATAGATTTTGTTGCTGTTTTACATCAGTTAGAAGTAGAAAAAATCACCAATTCGATGGTTGATACAATCCTATTATCTCAATTGATAGAAGCCATAAAAAACTATAAAGAGGAACTTCAATTTGTTGTGAACAATAGAATTTTATTCAATTTTTTCACTAAAAAAGACTTACCAACTAACAGTTTTCCTGCCGATAATAATAGTGTTAGTGACGATAGAATTAAATTGTTTATAGGTGCTTATTTATATCAAGATTTGGATTTGTATTTAGATCAATGCATAAGTCAACATAATTTCGAAGAATTAAACCGATTTATGACCGTTCAGAAGTACTTTCCAGAAAACAGTAACGCTTTTTTATTGGAAAAAATATATGCTAAAATGGATTTTGCCATTGAAATATTATCAATTGCAAATACCGATTTATCTAAAGTTCAATTCGTTAAAAAAACATCTTTTTATGATTTTTTATCCCATTTTAGAAGTCCAGAATTAGATGAAAAAGTAGGATTACTTTTGGATAAAGTCTTGAGTGTTTTTGCTGTCAATAGACAGTCGGAGTTTGCAGGAAGCACAATAGTTTCAATGTATAATTACAATCCGGTTGGAACTGAATTATTGGAGAAAATCAAAAGGAACCGAAATGTAGTATACGACGAAAGAACAAGTTCGGGTGGTCCAACCACTAAATATCCATGGAAAACCATTGTTATCGGATTAATAATACTAGTGCGACTGGTGTTTTTTGTGATTAAAGTATCTTCAGATAATTCGAGAAACCGCTACGATACCTACGACAATCAAGAAAGTGTTGATACCTTAATAACAGAAGAACCGCCTAGAACATTAGATCCTTACTATGTTAACATGCAGCGAAAGATAGATAGTTTTCAAACTTTTTTAGTGGGTTATAACAAAGATGAAATTCAATATGCAAAGTTTAATGACACGATACAAACTGGTGATAACCCGTTTGAAAATGTGTATAAAAACTCCTCTTTACCAAGTAATGGAAACCCTGTTTTTTTTAAAAATAAAACCAAATATGATGTAATATTATTTGAAAATCCATTAGCATTTGACTCCATAAAAATGCCAGGAAGGGCTTATTTTATTAAATCTGGAAGTACCTATAAATTGGACGATGTTCCGTTACAGATGAAAAGGGTTTATAATTTTTATATTGGAAAGAAATTGGCATCATTCGTAACCAAAAGCAACCATATATTTGTTCGAAATCAGTCGGTTATGGAGCCACGATTTACCCAATTATTACCCGATAGTAAAGCTATTTTAAAACAAGATTATCATTTTGACAGTAATGTAGTCATTAAGGATAATAAAGGTAAAATAGAGATAACTTCAGATTAAAAAACAATGGCAGTTCATCAATTTTTAGTTAATGAACTGCCACTATTTATCAAGACAAATATTTTTGTGCTTTTTATAAGAAGCCTAATTTAACACGAACTCTTTTTAAAACTTCATTTGCAACGGCATGTGCTTTTGAAGCACCTTTTTCTAATAAAGCATCTACTTCGGAAAGGTTGTTTATGTAGTAATTATACTTTTCTCTTTCTGTTTTAAATCGTTCGCAAATGAGTTCAAATAAGGCTTGTTTGGCGTGACCGTAACCATAATTACCACCCAAGTAAAGCGCTCTCATTGCAGTAATTTGTTCCGCATTGGCAACCAATTTATAAATAGCAAATATTTTACACGTATCCGGATTTTTGGGTTCTTCCAATGGTGTGCTGTCACTTTCAATACTCATCACTTGTTTTCGAAGGGCTTTATCGTCAATAAAAATATTAATTAAGTTACCCCGAGATTTACTCATTTTTTGTCCGTCAGTGCCTGGAACATACATGGTTTCTTCTTGTACTTTTCCTTCCGGAATGACAAAAGTTTCGCCCATTTGATGGTTGAAACGTGAAGCTACATCACGCGTGATTTCTATGTGTTGCATTTGGTCTTTCCCAACAGGAACAAAATTGGCATCGTATAATAAAATATCGGCAGCCATAAGCATGGGATAGGTAAATAATCCAGCGTTTACATCTTCCAATCGATCGGATTTATCTTTAAAAGAGTGTGCCAATGTCAACCGTTGAAATGGGAAAAAGCAACTCAAATACCAAGATAATTCGGCAGTTTGAGGCACATCACTTTGGCGGTAAAACGTCACTTTATCAATATCTAAACCACAAGCTAACCAAGCCGCAGCAGTGCTGTAGGTATTAGCTTTTAAGGTTTCGCCATCTTTTATTTGCGTAATAGAATGCAAATCGGCAATAAACAAAAAGGATTGATTAGCCGGATTGTTAGATAATTCAATAGCTGGAATGATGGCTCCCAATAAGTTTCCTAAATGAGGTGTGCCGGTGCTTTGAACGCCTGTGAGTATTTTTGCCATGTGCTGATAAATTTTTCAGTATCTGATATTATTTATTGCAAAGTTAAACCTTTGTATTAAAAATTGCATACTATTCCTTATTTTTGACACTATGAGAATAGTAAAATGTCTTTTTTGGATTCTTTGGCGCGTTTGGTTTTATATTGTTATGGGAGCATTAATTGTGATATTGTTTCCGTTTTTGGTATTATCAATTCTAAGAGAAGAATGGTATCCTTATTTTTTTGTGATGGCTCGAATTTGGGCTAAAGGCATTCTATTTTGTATGGGATTTAGCACTAAAATTGAGCGCGAACAAGAAATGGAAGTGGGTAAAAGCTACATGTTGGTTGCTAATCATACTTCCATGATTGATATTATGTTGATGTTGGCAATTGATAAAAACCCTTTTGTTTTCGTTGGGAAAAAAGAATTGGTTAACATTCCGTTATTCGGATTTTTTTACAAAAGAACGTGTATTTTAGTGGATAGAAATAGCCCGAAAAGTAGAGGTGAAGTATACAATAGAGCCCAAAAACGCCTTAGTCAAGGGATGAGTATTTGTATTTTTCCAGAAGGAGGTGTTCCCGATGAGTCTATTGTTTTGGATGAGTTTAAGGACGGTGCTTTTCGATTGGCGATTGAGCATCAAATTCCAATTGTACCCATGACGTTTGCCGATAATAAAAAACGTTTTTCCTATACATTTTTTAGTGGCAGTCCAGGTTTGTTAAGAGCGAAAGTCCATCCTTTTATAGAAACCAAAGGGAAAACATTAGACAACAGAAAGGAAATTAAAGAGCAAACCAGAACAATAATTTTAAAGCAATTACAAGAATTTAATCCATAAAAAAGAGCGCTTAACTAGGCGCTCTTTTTCGTTATTACTCGGAAGCAATAACATCACTTAACTAATTTTAAACTAACCTTATAATCTAACCTAAAAAGTAAAATTTATACCTGAATACACTCCAAACACATAAGGTTTAAAGTTTCCAGCATCGTTGTTAAATGTGTTGATTTGATATTTAAAAACAGGTTCGATACGTGCTTCGATACGTCTAAAAATATCATATTTAAACCCTAAACCTACATTTCCGCTAAAGTGAACGTTATTAAGATTATTGGCTTCACCAATTTTCAAATTCAATTCAGACGATTGAAGGTAAATCTCATTTCTGTTCAAAATCATCGTACTCATACCGCCAATAAAATCAATGCCTAATTTTTTGTCTAATACTTTATATGTTACTTCTAATGGCATTTCGATGTAGCCTAATTTTTGGTTCAAGCTTCCTTCCGATTTTTGAATCATTTTATTGAAAGCATTGTTAACGTTGCTCAAGTTTTCAATCATAATTGAAGAGCCAATTAAATTCGGATTTACATTAGCCAATTTTCCACTAACCGATTGCGTTTGATAATAAACAATGCCGTTGGTATTGTAATCTACATTCAAAATATTGACACCCGTTCTTACTTTTAATTTTTTGTTCAAAGCATAATTTACGCCAATACCATAACTTTGATTGTTGGCTGCATAGCTTTTGTCATTGTTTTTCAAACCATCGTCTAAAGGCGATCCTTTTGAAATTGAACTAAAATAAATAGGCGCAACGTTTGATGAAACTTGCCACCTATTTAATTTTGGTTCAGTAATCGATTTGCTTTCTTTTTCGTTTAGCAATTCTTCCAGCGCATTTGGCTCAACAATAGCAATTTTTGTTGAATCAATTTTTTTATTTATAGTACCATCAGTTTTAACGGAAGGGTTTAAAACCGATTTATTGTTATCTATGGTATTGTTGGCAACACCATTGTTAGATTCTTTAGTTATAGTGGCATTTTGTAACGATGTTTCTTCTTTTTTATTAGAAGATTTAATCGCTAATGCAGTGTTTTTTTCAGATGGTACTGCAGTTTTATTCTTATTAGATTTTTTATGTTTTGAAGTGTGATAAGCTAATTTTTCTTCCGAATTATTAGACATTACGTTATTATTTTTCAAACCGTTTTGTTGATTTGATGTATTAGTGATTGTATTATGTTCAGAACTTGCTACTCCAGTTCTGTTGTTATTGTTGTGGATTGTATTGGTTTTAGGTAACTTGTTTATAGTGGTTACACTTTCATCATTAGAAGGATTTACTGCTTTTTTATTAGTAATCGTTACGACCGCATCAGTAGTAGAGGTATTAGTAACCGTTGTGTTAGGCTTGTTTATTGTTTTAGAAATTGTATTGGTTTCAGACGGTTTAATGACAGACGAACCATTGGATTTTGCGTCTTTACTTTCTTGGTTAACAACACCATTTTCAACAGTTACAGACGACTTAAAGCTATTGTTATAAATAAATAATCCGATAAGTAATGCCGCTGCAATACCCGACAACTTCCACCAAAATGGAATTATGCGTCTCTTTTTCTTTTCTTTTAATTCGATTTCGATATTTTCCCAAACGATTTCATTTGGACTTACTTCGAAATTTTCAAATTTTTCCTGAAAGAGTTTATTTATGTCTTTTCTTTCACTCATTTTATAGAAGGCATTTTGGCACTACCCGTGTTATTTTCTATTTTTTCTTTTAAAGTCATTTTGGCTCGTGCCAAATTCGATTTTGAGGTGCCTACAGTAATTCCGAGAGCATCTGCTATTTCTTGGTGCGAATAATTTTCAAACACATTTAAGTTGAAAACCAATCGGTACCTATCAGGCAGTTCTTGAATAATTTTCAGTAGAAACTCCATTGACACTTCATCATCTATTTCAACTTCAACTTCTTCGGCAACATCTTCATCAATTACACTCAAAAAACTTTTGTTTCGATATTGTTGCAATACGTGATTGACTACAACTCTTTTTATCCAACCATCAAAAGAACCTCTGAATTCAAATAAATGTATTTTTTCAAAAATTAATAAGAACGCATCTTGTAAATGATCTTGAGCTTCTGCATGACTGCGTGAATACTTTAAGCATACAGAGAACATCTTTGGCGAATACTGCCTGTATAGAAGTTCTTGTGCTTTAATATCATTTTTTTTACAACCATTTATGAGTTGTTCTAAAGTCAAACCGTTTCAATTAATGATTAACTATTGCATCGTATTGTAAATATTGATCTACGCCAGCACTATCTACGCCAGTCCAAAATTTAAAGTGGTAGGTTCCTAAAGCTGTAGGCTTAAACTTTAAAGGCACAGTGTAAGAAGTCTGACTTGCAGGGCAACTCGAATTGTTTTGTTTTAAAGCGATTATGGCAACAGTTCTATCATTGTTTTCTCTAGTATAATAAAAATCAAAAAAGGTGTGACAAACCGTTGGTCGAATATAGCTAACAGGAATTTCGGTTATGCTGTCCTTAGCATATTGTGTAGGCATGTCTACTAGAGAAACAGGAATTGTTTCCAGAGTTTGTTCGGGTTCTTGATAGCTAGCATCACAAGAAATGATTAAAAAACTAACTGCTAAAATTAAAAAAATAGGTTTCATTATATAATGTGTTTTATGATTAGATGCAAAAAGGTTTAAAAGGTTGCGTCAAAATATAAAAAAAATTATCCCGTTAAATTTTAACGGGATAATGAATTTTTAAGCGTTGTTTTCTTTGATAAACGCTTTGATTTTTTGTTCCAGCTCGTCGGCTAATTCTGGATTGTCTTTGATCAATGCTTTTACGGCATCTCGACCTTGTCCTAATTTGGTTTCGCCATAACTAAACCATGAACCGGCTTTTTTCACGATTTCAAATTCAACAGCTAAATCTAAAATTTCTCCTGTTTTTGAAACGCCTTCACCATACATGATGTCGAATTCGGCTGTTTTGAATGGAGGTGCTACTTTGTTTTTTACCACTTTTACTTTGGTTCGGTTTCCGATTACGTTTTCACCATCTTTAATTTGTGACGAACGACGAATATCTAAACGCACCGAAGCATAAAATTTCAAAGCATTTCCTCCAGTAGTAGTCTCTGGATTTCCAAACATTACCCCAATTTTCTCTCTCAGTTGGTTAATGAAGAAAACGGTACAATGGGTTTTACTGATGGTTCCGGTTAATTTTCGTAAAGCTTGCGACATCAAACGAGCGTGTAATCCCATTTTAGAATCACCCATTTCACCTTCAATTTCACTTTTTGGAGTTAAAGCTGCAACCGAGTCAATTACCACAATATCAATGGCGCCTGAACGAATTAAGTTTTCTGCAATTTCCAACGCTTGTTCTCCATTATCCGGTTGTGAGATAATTAGATTTTCAATGTCAACACCTAATTTCTCAGCATAATTTCTATCAAATGCATGTTCTGCATCAATAAAAGCAGCTATACCACCAGCTTTTTGTGCTTCGGCAATGGCGTGAAGGGTTAGGGTTGTTTTACCAGAAGATTCTGGTCCGTAAATCTCTATTATTCTTCCTTTTGGATATCCGTTTACTCCTAAAGCTAAATCTAAACCTAACGAACCAGAAGAAATAGTTTCTACTTCTTCAACGGCTTTATCTCCCATTTTCATTACGGTTCCCTTTCCGTAGGTTTTGTCTAATTTGTCAAGCGTAAGTTGTAACGCTTTTAATTTGGCATCTTTTTCTGAACTCATTTCACTAAATTTTAAAGGCTATTAAAGTGTAAAAATAAATATTTTTTTGATGTAAAAGAAGTTTATCAAAATGAGTTTTAAACAATTCTAACCAAAATATATTTCTTACTTTAGCCAACAATTTTTTAACAGTTATGGAAAAGCTGATTTCGTATCCAATTTCAATCATTTACTACCTTTGTTTTGGATTGACTTTGTGTATATTTCATCCCATTCAGTGGGTTTGTTTCAATGTTTTTGGATATCAAGCACATAAAAAAAGTGTTGATTATTTAAACTTCTTTTTAGTGCGCTGCACCAATATTCTTGGAACTACCTATACCTTTAAAAATAGAGACTTAATTCCCGAAAATGCCCCTATAATTTTTGTGGCAAATCATCAAAGTTTGTATGATATTGTTGGGATAATCTGGTATTTGCGAAAAGCACATGCCAAATTTGTAAGTAAAAAAGAGTTGGGAAAAGGAATTCCGAGTGTGTCATACAATTTAAGGCATGGTGGTTCCGTTCTTATAGATAGAAAAGATCCAAAACAAGCCATTCCACTGATAAAAGGTTTGTCCGAATACATTGAAAAAAACAATCGTTCGGCCGTAATTTTTCCAGAAGGAACCCGAAGTAAAAATGGAAAACCAAAGGAATTCGCACAAAGTGGATTGAAAATTCTATGCAAATATGCTCCTTCTGCCTATGTTGTGCCAATTACCATTAATAATTCGTGGAAAATGGTTAAATTTGGTGCCTTTCCAATGGGATTGGGAAATAAATTAGAATTTACCATTCATGAGCCTTTGGCGGTTAAAGATTTTTCTTTTGAAGAATTAATGGAAAAAACCGAACAGGCCGTCGTGAAAACAATTAAACAGTAATTAGATTATTAGACCCAAATCTAAAATCTTAAAAATAAAAAGTAATGTCTATAAAAAACATTCGTCTGGAAGTAATGCAATTTCTGGAAAATAAGGTGGACGATTTTGTTGACCAATTCTTAATTCCAGTTGAAAAAATTTGGCAACCCTCCGATTTTCTTCCTGATGCACAAAGTGAAACGTTCTTTGACGACGTAAAAGAATTGCAAGAAATTGCTAAAGATTTACCCTATGATTTTTGGGTGGCTATGGTAGGTGATACCATTACCGAAGAAGCGCTTCCCACTTATGAGTCGTGGCTTATGGAAGTTGAAGGCGTAGACAATGAAGGAAGAAATGGTTGGTCAAGATGGGTACGCCAATGGACTGGTGAAGAAAACCGCCATGGAGATTTATTGAATAAATACCTTTATTTATCGGGTCGCATTAACATGAGAGAAGTAGAAATTACTACGCAACATCTTATCAATGACGGATTTGATATTGGAACTGGAAAAGATCCGTATAAGAATTTTGTGTATACTAGTTTTCAAGAATTAGCTACCTATATTTCGCACAACAGAGTTTCACAAATTGCCAAACAATATGGCGATGTTAAGCTTTCTAAAGCGTGTAAAATGATTGCAGGCGACGAAATGAGACACCATCATGCGTATTCCGAATTTATCACACAAATATTCAAGGTAGATCCTTCCGAAATGATGTTGGCGTTTCAATACATGATGAAACAAAAAATTTCAATGCCAGCTCACTTTTTAAGAGAATCGGGAGAGAAAATAGGAACTGCTTTTGAACAATTTTCAAATTCGGCACAGAAATTAGGCGTTTACACGGCTAATGATTATGTAGAAATCATGCAAAAATTATTAGTAAAATGGGATATTGATAAAATTTCTGGTTTGACTGATGAAGCCGAAAAAGCACGAGATTATTTGATGAAATTACCAGGAAGAATGGCGAAAATATCAGAACGATTGGTCTTGCCAGAGGAAAATCACATTTTCAAATGGGTACAACCAGCCTTAGTTAAATAAATAGATAAAAGAATACAGAAAATAGATGTTGCCTTGAGTTTTTCAGGGCAACATTTTTAATATAAATAATGCAAAAGTGAGTTTAATAGGGAACACGATTTTATTTGTACAGCAAAAACTAGAAAATGCTGAAGCAGGCCATGATTGGTTTCACATAGAACGCGTGTATAAAAACGCGTTATTGATTGCCGAAGGTGAAAATTGTGACGTGTTGATTGTAAAATTAGGCGCCTTACTGCATGATATTGCCGATAGTAAATTTCATGATGGTGACGAAACTGTTGGTCCTAAAGTGGCACGAACGTTTTTAGAATCTCAAAATGCTTCTGAAGAAACTATTGTTCACGTGGTGAATATTATTGAGAATATTTCGTTTAAAGGTGGAAATTTTGAAAAAAAATTCAATTCCAAAGAACTTGAAATTGTTCAAGATGCCGACCGATTGGATGCTATTGGAGCTATAGGTATTGCAAGAACGTTTAATTATGGAGGTTTTAAAAACAGACCGCTTTATAATCCCAATATTGCGCCTAATCTTCATATGACTAAAGAAGAATATAAAAATAATAATGCGCCTACTATCAATCATTTTTATGAGAAATTGCTGTTACTGAAAGATAAAATGAATACCCAAACTGGGAAGCGAATTGCTCAAAAGCGTCATGAATTTATGGAACTTTTTCTGTCGCAGTTTTATGCCGAATGGGATGGAGAACAATAAAAAAAACGCCTCAAATAGTATTATTTGAGGCGTTTTTAATTTATGCTTTTCGGTTTAAATTCTCGTTAAAACGGAGATGTATATTGTTCCAGAAGTAACAATTTTTACTTTTAAAGTTGTTGCGGTCAACTCTAATATTTCTGCATTCGTTGGAGATTCTCCAGGATAGTTCAGCGTTAAAGTAGTATTGTTTTTCACCCAAGTTCCAGTATCTACACTTTCCGTACAAGAAGAATTAAAATAATGATCTTTTAATACACCTCCAGTTAGAATTTCAGTAAAGTCTTTTGTGCATCCTGCAGAGTGTTGATAATCAGTCAAGACTTCTTGTCCGCTAACAATTCCTCCTTCTTTAGTAAATTGCCATTTTCCTTCTATTGTAGGAGCCGGAATTTCTTCAGAAACGTCTTTTTTACTACATCCAAAAATGCTTAAGGCAATTAACAGTAATGTGATTTTTTTCATTCTTTTAAATTTTGATTTTGTTTGAAATAATTATTTGCCAAAGATAGACTCTTTTTACTTTTTACAAAGTCACTTTTAAAAGTTGTTTTTTCTTTCCTTTTCGTCCAATAAAGTAGGTAGAGTTATTGTTAACGGCACCATCAGAAACCATAAACGGAACTTCACTGTCTTTATCGTCTAGAATTTCTTGGTAGTCAAAATCGCCATTAGGTTTAATTCTAATGATGTTTAAGTTGGAACGTTTCGCGCTTGTTTGTCCAAATTGAATGCGGTCATTACTCAACTTCTTAACTTTTTCACCCGTATTAATAAAGAAAAAAGTATCATCACCTTTTATAGTTGAGGTATATGAAATATACGAATCGTCTCCACTAGTTGATTGACGTTTGTTGATGTTTCTCGCCCAAATTAAATCGCCGCTTCTGTTTAGTTTGGCACTTACAATATCATTGTAATAATATGTAGTTCTGGTCGACATTCCGCCACCTGGCTGCATCATAGTAGTAGTAATCACATAAAATTCTTCGGCATTAAAAACAATATCGCCCGAAGCAGTTATCGAAATCCCTCTAAAGGATAGGTTACGCAGTTCTTTGTCTTTGTCTTTTCCGTATTTATCAATCATAAATTGTTCGGTAAACGGATTGAATTTTGATTTGTTAATCACTAATGTTTTCGGATCCATTTCAAAATAACTCAACCCTTTGTAACGCGAATCGTTTCGGTCAGAATAGAATCCAACACAAGCCACTCTATCGGTAAAAACGATTGTTTTTAGAGAACCAGAGAAATGTTCTTCCGTATCAAATACTTGGGTTGCTATTCCGTCTTTGTCAATTCGAGACAATTCGTATTGGTATTTTCCACCTTCTTTTTTCTTTTTCTTTTCCGTAGAATATACTTTTCCTAAAAGGTATAATGTGTTTCCGTCTTTAGAAACATCGATGTTTTCATATCGAAACTTCTTGTCTTTGATATCACGTTTAAATTCGTGAATGAATTTTTGATTTAGTTTGGCATCGTATAAATACAATTTGTGTGTTTCTTGATTTTTGTTGGAAATGTCAACAATGATAGAAAATGCCGATTTATCTTCGTTCACAATCATTTGAGCACCAGTGTCACTATCTGAATTTCCTCCAGAACCAAAAAAGGAAAACCCACCAACTTCTTCACTCGGCAAGGTAAAAAGCTCTTTTTTCGAAAAATTAAAGTCGTTTATACTTGCAGTATTTGAGTTACAAACAAAAGCTTTTCTGTCTTTTTCATACGTGAAATCGATGATATTAACTTTGTCTTCATTCACGATAATTCCCATAACACCACTGCGTTTAGAATCGTATTCGAATTCTTTTATCAGTTTCATTTCCGAATCGTAATGCTCAAAATAATACCCAAAAGCACTCGAAAAGGCGCCGCCTCTAAAGGAACGAACAATAATTAAACCACCATTTCCGTCTTCTTCAACCGACATAATAGTTGAATATTTGTATTCGTCTTTAAAGACATCACTCATTTTAATCTTAAATGGAATGTCCTGTGCTTGCAATGAAGCATGTGAAAGCAAAGCAATGGCTATGCTGAAAAAAAGTTTTTTCATGTAAAAAGGGTTAGAGGTTATGAGTATTGGTATGCGTATTAATTCCCTTTAAAATCGGGTTTTCTTTTTTCTAAAAATGCGGTGGTTCCTTCTTTAAAATCGCCAGTTCCAAAACATTTTCCAAATGATTTTATCTCGGTTTTATAGCCGTCAACACCATCTTTAAAATTAGCATTTACGGCTTTGATTGCTTGACCAATAGCTACAGGCGAGTTTTTCATGATGCGTTGCGCTAACGATTTGGTGAAATCTAAAAGCGCTGCTTGTGGTACCACATGATTTACCAATCCGGCTCTGTAGGCATCTTCTGCAGTAATCATTCCGGCTGTCATAATCATTTCCATAGCTCTGCCTTTCCCAATCAATTGTGGTAGGCGTTGCGTACCGCCATAACCCGGAATGACTCCAAGAGAAACTTCTGGTAATCCCATTTTAGCATTGTCTGAAGCTATTCTAAAATGGCATGCCATCGCCAGTTCCAATCCGCCGCCTAAAGCAAATCCATTAACGGCTGCTATTACTGGAGTTCTTAAGTTTTCGATGAAATCAAACAACAATTCTTGTCCTTGTTGCGCCAATTGCGCGCCTTCTTCCACTGAAAAATTTGCAAATTCAGAAATATCAGCTCCAGCTACAAAGGCTTTTTCACCTTCGCCAGTAACTATAATGACACGTATTTCAGGAGTATTGTCTAAATGTTCCAATCCGTTATGAAGCTCATTGATGGTAGCCACGTTTAACGCATTTAATTTAGATGGACGATTGATGGTGATTAGACCGATTCCGTTTTCGGTAGTAACGATTATGTTTTCGAAGTTCATGTTATTTGTTTTATAGTATTGGAAGTGAAACAATAAAAGTAGTTCCTGTTCCGTATTGCGTTTCAAATGTAATAGTTCCTTTGTAATTTTCAATAATGTTTTTGATAATTCCTAGACCAAGTCCCATACCGCTGGTTTTAGTAGTGAATTTTGGCTCAAATATGTGTTCAATATTTTCCAATTCAATCCCAATACCGTTGTCTTTTACCGTAATATTTACACTATTTTCTGTTCGTTTTACCGCTACAACAATTGATTTTAATTCTTGTTCTTCTGGAATCGCTTGAATGGCATTTTTTACCAAATTAGTAATGATTCGTATCAATTGAGTACGATCCATAATGGTAATAATCTCTTGTTCGTCATTTTCAAATTGGATGTATTCTTCATTAAAAATATCCAAAGAAAACTCAACTACTTCTACCACATTAAGTGTTTCATTTTGCTGTGCCGGCATCGAAGCAAAGTTAGAAAAGGCTGAGGCTACCGAACTCATAGTATCAATTTGCTGAATCAACGTTTTGGTATAATCGTTCAGTTTTTGTTTCAAATCGGGATCTTCGGGGTCAAATTTTCGTTGAAAACTTTGAACCGTCAAACGCATTGGTGTAAGCGGATTTTTGATCTCGTGTGCAACTTGCTTTGCCATTTCGCGCCAGGCTTGTTCGCGTTCCGATTGGGCGAGCATCGTAGCACTTTCTTCCAGCTTATCGACCATGGCATTGTAGGCTTTTATCAACGAATTGATTTCACGACTGTTGGCTTCAATTACGATTTTTTCGTTTTTTTGATCCAAACTCGTTTCGTTAATTTTATCCGAAATGGTTTTCAATGATTTAGTGATGTAACTCGATAGGAAATACGCCAACGCAAAAGCAATAATCAGCATAAAAAAGTACACCTGACTCAAGCGAACTAAGAAATCCTGAATTTCATTTTCGTAAAAACTGTCGTCTTCTACATAAGGTAAGTTTAAAATTCCCAAGGGTTTGAACTTATCGTCTTTAATTTGACTGTAGGAAGAACGAATTTTTACACCGTCAATATTTTTAATATCAACATATCTTTTTTCGATAGAAGATTGTACGAGTTTGATCACATATTTCGGAATGGGTGGCGAAATATTATCAACAGAAAAGGATGCTTTGGAAGATTTTAACAGATTTCCATTCAAGCTGTAGATGTTGATTTCTACATTGTGAATGTCTGAAAGTTCATGAATTTTATCTTTGAAAATATACGGAAGATTGCGCTCTGTTAAGGGATAAGTGGTGTTGGATAAAATATAATTGATGTGTTCTTTAACGGCATCTTCTTTTCGGTCAAGGCGTTCTTGGTGGTACCGTCGGGCTTCGTTTTTAAACTGAATTGCCGAAATAGACGCCATCAAAATAGACGCAATTAATATCAATACAATCATCGATAGGAAAATCCTAATTCGAAGAGAAAGCATTGACATTTTAATTCCGTTTAGCATTTACGACTTATTTTTCTTTCGGATTCTTTTGTAAAATTTGAATCCTAACATAATGATTATCGAAAACAAAAAGATTCCGATAACACCATAAATCCAGTGGATTTCATTTTTTAAAATTACTAAAAATACTACTGCAAAAAGAATAATTGTAGCACCTTCATTCCAAAGGCGCATAAAATTAGAAGAATAGTTGAATTGGTCGTTTTGCAATTGCTTGTAAATTTGATGGCATTTTAGATGGTATAAATACAAAAGAAAAACAAAACCTAACTTAACATGCATCCACGGCATTGGCAACCAGCCCTTGCCTAAGGGTGTAAAAAACAACATCCAGAAGGCAAAAAAACTAGCCAAAATAGCACTTGGCCAGGTGATAATATACCAAAGTCGGTAGGTCATTATTTTGTATTGTTGTAACAGAATTTCGCGTTCGGGCGATGGCTTTTCGTTGGCTTCAATTTGATAGACAAACAAACGAACGATGTAAAATAATCCGGCAAACCAAGTTACAACAAAGATTAAGTGTAGTGATTTTATGTAGTTGTAGAGTTCCATCAATGTCTTTTTTCTATTCTCCTTCTTCTATTTTCTTTGAAAATCCTTCACCCAATTTGCTACCACACCACACCATTCGTCTTCATCATTCATGCACGGAACCGCCATAAATGCTGAGCCACCATGATGTAAAAATTGTTCGTTAGCTTCCATCGCAATTTCTTCTAAAGTTTCTAAACAATCGGCAACAAAAGCGGGAGTTACCACGGCTAATTTCTTAATGCCTTGTTCGGGCATTTTGTTGATTTCAACATCAGTATACGGTGTTAACCATTTGTCACCTGCCAAACGCGATTGAAACGTTTGACTGTATTTTCCTTCGGGAATTCCTAATAATTTTACCACTTGTTTGGTGGTTTCATAACATTGATGACGGTAGCAAAATTCGTGTGCTGGCGAAGGCGTGTTACAGCACGAACCATCAATGGCACAGTGTGATTTGGTAACATCGGTTTTGCGAATGTGACGCTTCGGAATACCATGATAGGAAAACAATAAATGGTCGTAATCAAATCCTTCCAAATGTTTTTTCATCGAATTAGCTAAAGCCTGAATGTAATCGGGTTTGTTGTAAAACGCTGGTACATTGGTAAACGTCATTTCTGGAAAATACTTCTGACGCAACTCTTCAGCCAACACCACAATAGTTGTGGTCGAAGCCATAGCGTGTTGCGGATATAAAGGTAAAAGCATTACTTCGGTCACACCTTGATCTTTCAATTCTTGCAATCCTTTTTGAATGGTCATAGTGCCATATCGCATCGCTAAAGCCACAGGAATATCTACAAGCTTTTGCACTTTTTGGTGCATTTTTTTCGAAAGTACAATTAATGGCGAACCTTCACTAGTCCAAATTCGAGCATATGCCTCAGCCGATTTTTTTGGTCGTGTTTGTAAAATGATTCCTCGAACCAACAAGGCACGTAATAAAAACGGAACGTCAATGACGTATTTATCCATTAAAAATTCATCTAAATAAGGTTTTACATCTTTGGGTGTTGGACTTTCTGGCGAACCTAAATTTACTAATAATACTCCTTTCATTATGTGCGATTTTATTTTTTATAAATGTAATTAAACTTCTTTTTTTTAGTAATCGATTAACAATTTTTTATTGATTGTTTGATATACGAAATTAATAAGCTTAGGTATTAGGATTAATTGACATTAAATATTTTTTGGGTGTTGTGGCAAATTTTTTCTTGAAAGCAGCTATAAAATGACTTCCAGTGCTGTAGCCAATCTTCAAACCTACTTCGTTTACGTTATAAGAGCCGCTGTCTAGTAATTGCCTTGCGTAGTCCATTTTGTAATCAAATAAAAATCCGTAAACGGTGTCGCCGTAAATTTGTTTGAATCCCATTTTTAGTTTTTTCAAACTCAAGCCTACTTGTTCTGAAAGTTCTTCCAATCCCGGTGGTTCGGCCATATTGTTGATAATGATTTCTTTGGCTTTTTTAATTTTTAATACGTTTTCCTCATCAATTAAAAACGGACATTGTTCGGCATCAGGATCTTCAGAACGGTTAAAAAACAAACTTAATAATTCATATCCTTTGCCTTTGTAATATAAATTTTTAATAGATGGATTCAGATTGTAATGGAATAATTGACTCAATACAATAGCCATAGACGGACTTATGTCGTTCTCTTTATAGTACTTTCGATCGATATTGTCGTCACTAAGAAAAGGAATATGGCTCGAATCATTTGAAAATAAACCATGAAACTTTTGAATAGAAATGATTACCGAAATGACCCATGAATGTGGAGCCAATTCTAAATTTAAGGGCAATTCTTTCTGCGGATTGTAAAACAAAAGTGATTTTTCTTCCTTTAAATCTAAGGCATAATTCCCTTCATTGAAGACAAATTTTGCCTTTCCTTTGATACCAAAGTGAAATTGAATCAAGCCTTGTGCAATGTGCCTTTTCACTTGAAAGCTTTCATTTTCATCATTTTGAAAACGAATTAACGTAAAATCATTTTCAATAGTTATTACTTCTTGAGAACCCATAGCGATATTTTTTCGTATATAGTTTTGAAACAAGTCCAAATGTTATTTAGAATTAATCTACATAAGACGGTTTGAAAGTCTTGATTTCACTACAAATTTATAATAAATAACGCTAAAAAGGCAATTTTGGTTTTAAAAATCATTAAGCGATACAAAAAGTACTTATAGCGTTACTTTTATAAATAGGATAATAATATTTTTGTTGAACTTTAGGGAAGTAACTATGGAAAATTATAATATGTCAAAGCACCCAACTTTTTATGCACTTGGAATAAGTTATAAAAAAGCGGATGCTACGATGCGAGGAAAGTTTAGTTTGGATGCAAACGCGAAAGCTACGTTGCTTATCCAGGCTGAAGCCGAAGGAATTGAATCTTTAATCGTTACTTCTACGTGCAATAGAACAGAAATTTATGGTTTTGCACAACATCCCTATCAGTTAATTAAACTTTTGTGCGCCAACAGTAAGGGTACCGTTGAAGAGTTTCAGGAAGTAGCCTACATCTATAAAAATCAAGAGGCCATCAACCATATGTTTCGTGTTGGAACCGGTTTAGATAGTCAAATTCTTGGTGATTTTGAAATCATTAGCCAAATAAAAATCGCTTTTAATGAAAGCAAATCCAATGGTATGGTGAATTCTTTTTTAGAACGATTGGTAAACTCAGTAATTCAAGCCAGCAAAAAAATTAAAACAGAAACAGAAATTTCTTCGGGCGCTACTTCAGTTTCGTTTGCCTCTGTTCAGTATATTTTTAAAAATGTAGCCGATATTGCCAATAAAAATATTCTTCTTTTTGGCACTGGGAAAATCGGAAGAAATACTTGCGAGAACCTAGTTAAACATACCAAACACGATCAAATTACTTTAATCAACAGAACCAAAGATAAAGCTGAAAAATTAGCTCAAAAATTGAATGTTGTGGTTAAAGATTACTCCGATTTACAATTAGAATTACAGAAAGCAGACGTTGTAGTCGTGGCTACTGGTGCTCAAAACCCAACCATTGACAAGGCAATTTTAAATTTAAAGAAACCGTTGTTGATTTTAGATTTATCAATTCCAAAAAATGTTCACGAAAATGTACAAGATTTGGATGGCGTTACTTTAATTCATATTGATCATTTGTCGCAAATGACCGATGAAACTTTAGAGAATAGAAAACAATATATTCCTCAAGCAGAAGCTATTATTGAAGAAATAAAAGAAGAATTCATTGCTTGGACCAAAAACAGAAAATTTGCCCCAACGATTCATGCGCTAAAAGAGAAATTAAACTCGATTAAAGATGGCGAATTGAACTTTCAACGTAAAAAATTATCCAATTTTGACGAAGAACAAGCCGAATTAATCAGTAACCGTATCATTCAAAAAATAACCAATCATTTTGTAAACCATCTTAAAGATGGAGAATCTATGGATGAAGGTATTGAATGGATTGAAAAAGTGTTCCAGTTAGAACAAGAGAAATCTTTTTTTAGTTAAACGCTGTTTTCTTCTAAACAAAAACAATGGAAAAAACAATACGTATAGGAACTCGTGATAGTGAACTCGCACTTTGGCAGGCACACACCGTACAAAAACAATTAAATGATCTAGGGTATAAAACCGAAATTGTAGCTGTAAAATCTCAAGGCGATATCATTCTTGACAAACCACTTTACGAACTCGGAATCACTGGAATTTTTACCAAAACATTAGACATTGCAATGATTAACGGACAAGTTGATATTGCCGTACATTCGATGAAAGATGTGCCTACCGCTTTACCTGTTGGAATTGTGCAAGCTGCTGTTCTAGAAAGAGCAAATATTTTAGATATTTTAGTTCATAAAGGCAACACCGATTTTCTTGAAACGGAAGCTACAATAGCCACTGGAAGTTTGCGTCGTCAAGCACAATGGTGGAACAAATATCCTCATCATAAAGTAGTTGATTTACGCGGAAATGTAAATACAAGAATGCAAAAACTAAGTGAAAACGATTGGAGTGGCGCTGTTTTTGCCGCGGCAGGATTAGAACGCATCAACTTAAAACCCGAAAATTTTATCGATTTAGATTGGATGATTCCAGCACCAGCTCAAGGTGCGATGGTAGTCGTTGCTATGGAAAATGATGATTATACGTTGGATGCTTTATCGCAATTAAATCATATTGAAACCGAGATTTGTACGTATATCGAAAGGCAATTTTTAAAAACATTAGAAGGCGGTTGTACAGCACCAATCGGAGCCATTGCATCCTATAATGAGAAAGAAGATACACTACACTTTAAAGGCGCTTTATTATCCATCGATGGAAAACAAAAATTAGAAATCGAGAAAGTAGTTGATATTGCTCAATGGAAAAAACTAGGTTTCAATGCTGCACAAGAAATTCTCAATAATGGAGGAACCGAATTGATGGCAGAAATAAAGAAACAGTTAAAGAAATAATTTTCCACTAACCCTGTCAGAGTTCAAAACTCTGACAGGGTTAAAGCTAAAAAATGACAAAACAAACTAACATATTGTCCACCAAAAAACTCTTGCCAAATCAAAAGCAAGAATTGTTAAACGCCAATTTTTCAGTTATTGAAGATGATTTCATCCAAACTAAAACAAAAGATTTTGAACTTTCTAAAGTAAATGATAATCTAATTTTTACCAGTCAAAACGCCGTTCAAAGTGTGTTACAACATCCAAAATGTGATGAGTTAAAAAGTAAAAATGTGTTTTCTGTCGGCATGAAAACTAAAGATTTATTAACCGAAAACGGATTTAATGTTATTGCATACACAGGTTATGCCGCTGATTTGGCAGAAATTATTTCGTTAATTTACGGAAAAGAAAGTTACACTTTTTTCAGCGGAAATTTACGTCGTGATGTATTACCCAATACGCTCAATGAAAACGGAATCATTTTCAACGAAATTGAAGTGTATGAAACCAACATAACCTCGAAAAAAATCACAAATAAACTAGATGGAATACTTTTTTTTAGTCCGTCAGCCGTAGAAAGTTATTTGAAATTGAATTCGATAAAAGAAGAAATCTGCTTTTGTATTGGCGAAACCACCGCAGAAGTATTAGAAAACAAGAAAATTAAAAACATCATCATTGCAGACAAACCATCGGTTGAAAATGTGATTGAAAGCGCCATAAGCTATAGGCTTTAGGCCATAAGCAAAAAAAATGTAAACACAATTCGCTTAAAGCCTAAAGCTTAAAGCCTAAAGCAAAAATAATGATTAAAAACGACCTATTTTTAAGAGCCTTAAACAATGAAACTGTAGAACGTCCACCAGTTTGGATGATGCGTCAAGCCGGAAGATATTTACCAGAATTTAGAGCTTTGCGTGACAAATACGATTTCTTCACACGTTGCGAAACTCCTGAATTAGCAGCAGAAATCACGGTTCAACCTATCAGAATTGTAAAACCCGATGCTGCTATTTTATTTTCAGATATTTTGGTGGTGCCACGCGCTATGGGAATTCACGTTGAATTGAAAGACAATTTGGGACCCATAATACCCAATCCAATTCGAACCATGGAACAAGTAAATCAAGTTTTTGTTCCAAACATTCAAGAAACTTTGGGTTATGTGATGGATGCTGTAAAATTAACTAAAGAAATGTTAAACGATGAGGTGCCACTTATTGGTTTTGCAGGTTCACCATGGACCATCTTTTGTTACGCAGTAGAAGGAAAAGGGTCGAAGAGTTTCGATACAGCCAAAGGATTTTGTTTCTCTAATCCAGTGGCAGCGCATACATTATTACAAAAAATTACCGATACAACCATTCTATATTTGAAAGAAAAAGTAAAAGCAGGTGTAAATGCGGTTCAAATTTTTGATTCTTGGGGCGGTATGTTATCGCCAGTAGACTATCAAGAATTTTCATGGAAATACATCAACCAAATCGTTGAAGCTTTAGCTGAAGACACGAAAGTAATAGTTTTCGGAAAAGGATGTTGGTTTGCTCTGAATGAAATGGCACAATCTAAAGCATCAGCATTGGGTGTAGATTGGACGTGTTCTGCCCGAAATGCTCGTTATTTAACCGGTGGAAAAATCACATTACAAGGAAATTTTGATCCAAGTCGTTTACTTTCTCCAATTCCAACCATCAAAAAAATGGTACACGAAATGATCAACGAATTCGGAAAAGACAATTATATCGTAAACTTGGGTCACGGAATTTTACCCAACATTCCAGTGGATCATGCCAAAGCTTTTATTGAAGCGGTTAAGGAATACAATCAGTAATGAAAGACAAATTTTATCAATATATATTAGGACTTCAAAACCAAATTACTTCTAAATTAGAAGAAGTGGATGGCGTTGCCAAATTTCGCGAAGACCTTTGGGATCGACCAGAAGGTGGAGGCGGAAGAACACGCGTTATCGAAAACGGAGCTGTTATTGAAAAAGGTGGTGTAAACATTTCAGCCGTGCACGGAAAATTACCCGATTCGATGCAAAAGTTGTTCAACGTGGGTGAAGCCGATTTTTTCGCCTGCGGATTGAGTTTGGTCATTCATCCTAAAAGTCCGATGGTGCCAACGGTTCATGCCAATTGGCGTTATTTCGAAATGTACGACGATAAAGGAAACGTAATCAATTCCTGGTTCGGTGGCGGACAGGATGTAACGCCTTACTATTTGTTTGAAGAAGATGCCATTCATTTTCATCAAACCTGTAAAACCGCATGTGATAAGCACAATCCAGAGTTTTATCCGAAATTTAAAAAACAATGCGATGCTTATTTTTGGAACGCACACAGAAATGAAGCTCGTGGTCTTGGCGGATTATTCTTTGATTATTGCAAGGAGACAAACGAAATGGAAATGGAAGATTGGTTCAGTTTTGTAACCGAAGTAGGAAATTCATTTTTAGAAGCCTACGTTCCAATTGTAGAAAAAAGAAAAGGATTACCATATACCGATGCACAACGAACGTGGCAAGAAATTCGTCGTGGTCGTTATGTAGAATTCAATTTAGTACACGACAAAGGCACGTTATTCGGACTCAAAACCAACGGCCGAATTGAATCCATTTTAATGTCGTTGCCACCACACGTGCAATGGCATTACGACCATCATCCAGTTGCTGGAAGCGAAGAAGAAAGACTAATTCAAGTATTAGAAAAACCAAGAGAGTGGATCTAGATTTCAAAAAATCTAAAATCTAAAATCTAAAATCTAAAATAAGTATGTTCCCATTACAAAGAGGCAGAAGATTACGCGTTAACGAATCCATTCGTTCTTTAGTACGCGAAACCACATTAAGTCCAAGTGATTTTATGTTTCCGATGTTCATCGCAGAAGGCGAAAATTATAAGGTAGAAATTCCATCCATGGTTGGTATTTACCGCCGATCCATCGATTTAACCGTAGAAGAAGTTAAGGAACTTTTCGCACTCGGAATCCGCGCCGTAAACATCTACGTAAAAGTGGACGAAAGTTTAAAAGACAACACTGGAAAAGAAGCTTGGAATCCCAACGGATTGATGCAACGCGCCATCAAAGCCATCAAAGCCGCTTGTCCCGAAATGATTGTGATGCCCGATGTAGCCTTAGATCCGTATTCTATTTACGGACACGACGGTATCATCGAAAACGGTGATATTGCCAATGATGCTACCAACGATGCTCTAGTAAAAATGGCCGTTTCTCATGCCCAAGCCGGAGCCGATTTTGTGGCACCAAGCGACATGATGGACGGACGTGTGTTGCGTTTGCGTCAAGGTTTAGATGCAGCAGGATTTTCAAATGTGGGCATTATGAGCTATTCAGCAAAATATGCATCAGCTTTTTACGGACCATTCCGTGACGCTTTAGATTCAGCGCCAAAAGAAGCCGATGTTGCCGTTCCAAAAGACAAAAAAACCTATCAAATGGATTACGCCAACCGCATTGAAGCCATCAAAGAAGCGCTTATGGATGTCGAAGAAGGTGCTGATATGGTGATGGTAAAACCCGGAATTGCTTATTTAGATATTGTTCGCGAAGTCAAAAATGCGGTGAATGTACCAGTGACAGTTTTCCATGTTTCGGGCGAATATGCCATGATTAAAGCGGCTTCCGAAAGAGGTTGGCTCGACCACGACAAGATTATGATGGAACAATTGATGTGCATTAAAAGAGCTGGTGCGAGTTTAATTTCGACCTATTTTGCCAAAGAAGCGGCTATTATTTTGAATCGTTAGAAGCGAAAGGTTCGGGCAGTATCAGTAAACCATTTTCCCGCTTTCCACTCTACAAGGTGCCGTTTCAATCGGGGCTAAACAGTAAAGTTCTTGCTTTTTTGTTCCTGATAAAAATCATATTTTGGTTTCAAAAAGGAACCTACCTTTGGGTAAGTTTAATGACAACCAAAAATGAAAATAATTGTAAAAGCTTTTTTATTAGTTGCCTTTTTAGTCTTTACTAGTAGTTGCGGCGGTAAGAAAGAAGACGGAGCTTTTGATAAAATTGAACCCTCAGAAGACACTAAATTAGAGAATAAAGCATTTCCATTAGCCGAAAAAGGAGAGCAAATCTTTAATGGAAAAGGAACGTGTATTACCTGTCATAAAATAGATATCAAATTAGTAGGGCCAAGCCTTCATGATATAGCTAAAATTTACAAAGAACATAAAGCGAGTATTGCTACCTTTCTGAAAGGCGAAGAAAAACCCATTGTCGATTCTACTCAATTTGAGGTTATGAAAGCTAATTTTGTTCTAACCAAAACATTCACAGACGAAGAAAGACTATCATTAGAACATTATATTTTAAGCCAAAATAAATAATCAATTACAAACAAGACTAGAATGCCCGAACCTGCAAGATTTTATTCCTTGCAGGTTTTTTTCTAGGTAAAAATTACTACTTTTAGTTCCGAAATAAATCAGCCATGGCACTAATAGTTTTCATCAATTCACCACTAGGAACCACAAAAATTGTTGGTGATGAAAACGGTATTTCTCAAATTTCAATTCTAGAGGAAGGAGTAATTTCAGCTACAATTCCAAACGAATTGAAAGCGGCAGTTACCCAACTCAACGAGTATTTTGCCGGAACAAGAACCCATTTCGATTTTAAAATAAGTCCAAAAGGGACTGAATTCCAACAAAAAGTTTGGCAAGAGTTAGGCAATATTCCTTTTGGCAAAACCATGTCTTACTTAGATTTATCTAAAAAATTAGGCGATGTAAAAGCCATTCGTGCTGTCGCATCTGCCAATGGTAAAAATCCACTTTGGATTGTAGTTCCGTGCCATCGTATTATCGGAACCGACGGTTCTTTAACGGGTTATGCAGGAGGATTGTGGCGTAAAAAATGGCTTTTAGAACACGAAAATCCAACCCATCAACAAAGTCTGTTTTAAAATAAATACTTTTTTCAATTCAACGAAAGCAATATTTATTTAATTTCGTAGAAGACTTATTTTTAATATAAACGCCATGATAGAAAAAATTAAATTAGACAACATCTTATTTCTTGACATTGAAACCGTACCTCAAGAAGAACATTTCCATTCGCTTGACGAAGAAATGAAACAACTTTGGGAACTCAAAACCCAATACCAACGCAAAGACGAATACACTCCTGAAGATTTTTACGACCGTGCTGGAATTTGGGCCGAATTCGGAAAAATTGTTTGCATTTCTGTAGGTTATTTTGTCATCAAAGGCGACATTCGCAATTTTAGAGTAACGTCTTTTTTTGGAGAAGAAAAGAAAATTTTGCTCGATTTTAATAATTTGTTGAACAATCATTTTAATGGAGCGCAACATATTTTGTGTGGTCATAACGCCAAAGAATTCGATTTTCCATTCATCGCGCGACGCATGATTATCAATCAAGTTTCGATTCCAGGCAAACTCAATTTATTTGGTAAAAAGCCGTGGGAAATTGCGCATTTAGACACTTTAGAATTATGGAAATTTGGCGATTACAAACATTTCACCTCATTAAAATTACTGACTAAAATCCTTAACATTCCTTCTCCCAAAGGCGATATCGATGGCAGTCAAGTGGGTCACGTTTTTTATGTTGAAAAAGATATTGATAGAATTGTAACCTATTGCGAAAAAGATGTTATTGCAGTAGCACAAGTATTTCTTCGTTTTAGAAAAGAAGATTTATTGATTGACGATGAAATTATTCATGTGTAAAAAAATCAATTTCAAAAATCAACTTCAAAAATCAACTTCAATTTCAAAAGTCAATTTCAAAAGTTGACTTGAAACTAAAAACTATGAATTCACAAAATCCATTTGAAGAGAAAATTTTTAATTTTGATGAAAGGTTAATTCGTTTTGCTGGAGAATGTATTTTCT
Source organism: Flavobacterium sp. FG139 (assembly GCF_057809695.1). NCBI lineage: Bacteria > Pseudomonadati > Bacteroidota > Flavobacteriia > Flavobacteriales > Flavobacteriaceae > Flavobacterium > Flavobacterium sp. FG139. Next base: position 107,716 of record NZ_JBMDKL010000007.1, on the reverse strand, counting down.
TTACACGAAAATTAGACAAAAGCTACGAAAACGAATATTATAAAAATCAACTTATCCGTTCATCAGGAGGTTCTTCTTTAAATTTTGGCGAATCTCAAGGAACAACTAGTGATAAAGATTTGATATTCAAATTCACATTAGTTGTTAAAGAGCTAAAAGAATCTAGAAATTCCTTAAAAATATTAAATTATATAAATGAAGGTAGCCAAGATATTAGAACTCTTCTTCTAATTGAAGTTGAAGAATTAATAGCTATAGCTTCAAAAATGATAATTAATAAAAGTAATTCTTAATTTTAAATTTTGAAGTTGAAGTTGCTTTTTGAAATTGATTTTTGAATAAGTACATTTACAAAAAAACAAATCATGGTATTAAGTAGATTTTGGCTCACTATTTTTATTGCATCAATTGTATTTGTTGTGGTTAGTTTGTTTACCGGAAACAGCTACACCATCGATTTTATATTGAACGGAAAAAAAGACGATCCAATTTTAGTATCCGAAAAATACCTTCAAGATGTACCGGTTTTTATCAAAGACAGTATTGAAAAAGCGCCAGATAAAACCATGATTGTCAACCGTGACACTACAAATATCGATTCCACATATGTTTTTTCAAACAAAACCATAAAAATTTATAGTGGTAAGCAAAAAAGTGATGGTTTATTGGCAACTTGCAAAAACACTTTGGTCGATTTAATACTTCCGTTAATAGCTTATTTAGCTTTTTTCTGTGGATTGATGGAACTTTTAATTATCTCAGGAGCTTCAGCAAAATTGGCTAAACTCTTGAGTCCGGTATTTGTAAAAGTGTTTCCGAGTGTTCCAAAAAATCATCCATCCATTTCCTACATGACGTTGAATTTCGCAGCCAATTTCTTGGGATTGGATTCGGCTGCAACACCCTTTGGTTTAAAAGCCATGGAAAGTTTGCAAGAATTAAACCCCGAAAAAGAAAAGGCGAGTGATGCTCAAATTATGTTTTTGTGTTTGCACGCTTCGGGTCTCACTTTAATAGCAACGTCTATTATTGGTTACCGTGCTGCCGCCAACGCTAGTAATCCTGCCGACGTAATGTTACCGTGTATTATTACCTCTTTTATTGGTACTATTGCTGCTTTTCTTATTGTCGGAATTAAACAGAAAATTAATTTTAAAAGTGCTTCTTTGGTGGTGGTTTTAATTACGTTAATTGCTGCCATTGTGGGTTTGTTGATGTATGTCAATCATCTGGATTTAATAGGGAAAAACTATTTCACATCCAATCTTTCCGGACTGATATTGGTGGGAATCATTGTTTTTACTTTGTTGTTCTCTTTTTTAAAAGAAAAGAAATTTACCGATGCTAAAACTACGGTTTTTGAAGCTTTTGTGTCGGGCGCCAATAATGGTGTCAAAACTGGAGTTACCATTTTTCCTTATGTTTTGGGAATGTTAGTGGCGATTTCTTTATTCCGAAACAGTGGTTTGTTTGAAATTCTTAGTAACTGGATTGCTTTTGGTTTTTCCAATATGGGAGTGAGTAAAGAAATTACGGATGCCCTTCCTGTAGCAATGCTCAGACCTTTTAGTTCGGCAGGTTCGCGAGGATTTTTGATTGATTCCATGAATACGTTTGGTGCCGATTCTATGACTGGTAGATTGAGTAGTATTTTTCAATGTAGCGCTGAAAGCACTTTTTATGTCATTGCAGTGTACTTTGGATCGGTTAATATAAAAAATACCCGTTACGCTTTAGGAACCATGCTTTTGGTTGATTTGATTTGTGTGATTACAGCGATATTTGTGGCAAGTTGGTTTTTCTAAAATAGAAAGCAATGCTATACACAAAACTACTATGCCATTTTATTGGAAACACACTAATGTGGATGATAAATTTAGGTGCTAAATCAATAGATGAAATAGCAAAAAAGGATAATTCAGTGATAGGTTTAATCTTTCTTATTATTGTTGTTTTAGTATTTTATTCTAAGACATAATTTTCTTCATTCCACCAACTTTCCGTAACTTTACATTTCAAAAATATTTATAATGGACTTTATATATCAAGACCCGTATCCGATATTAAAAGACGATACACAATACAAAAAATTATCTTCCGATTACGTAAAAGTAGAACAGTTTGGAGACAGAGAAATACTAAATGTTGACCCGAAAGGCTTAGAATTGTTGGCTCAAGAAGCCATGAATGATGTCTCTTTTATGTTGCGAACCGCTCATTTACAAAAACTACAAAACATTTTAAACGACCCAGAAGCAACCGACAACGATCGATTTGTAGCATACAATTTATTACAGAATGCTTCTGTAGCCGTTGAAGGTCAGTTGCCATCGTGTCAAGATACAGGAACCGCAATTGTGATGGCTAAAAAAGGAGAAAGTGTTTATACTGGTGTTGATGATGCCGAATGGTTATCCAAAGGAATTTTCAATACATTTCAAAATAAGAATCTTCGCTATTCGCAAATTGTACCGATTTCGATGTTTGAAGAGAAAAATTCAGGTTCCAATCTTCCGGCTCAAATTGATATTTATGCTAAAAAAGGCGCTTCTTACGAGTTTTTGTTTCTAACAAAAGGTGGCGGTTCTGCCAATAAAACGTTCTTGTATCAAAAAACAAAATCGTTGTTGAACGAAAAATCAATGGAAGAATTTGTTCGCGAAAAAATAAAAGATTTAGGAACTTCTGCTTGTCCACCTTACCATTTAGCCTTGGTAATTGGAGGAACTTCTGCTGAAGCCAATTTAGCAGCCGTTAAAAAAGCATCGGCAGGCTATTTTGACCATCTACCCACTTCTGGAAATATGGCGGGTCAAGCTTTTCGTGATTTGGAATGGGAACAAAAAGTATTGCAATATTGTCAAGAAAGTGCTATCGGTGCTCAGTTTGGCGGTAAATATTTTGCCCATGATGTTCGTGTAATTCGTTTGCCACGTCACGCTGCTTCTTGTCCAGTTGGATTGGGAGTTTCCTGTTCAGCCGATAGAAATATCAAAGGGAAAATTACTAAAGATGGTATTTTTTTAGAGCAGTTGGAGGTCAATCCACAACAATTTTTACCAGCCGTTCCACCGCATTTAGAAGCTGCAGTAGAAGTAGATTTGAACCGTCCGATGAAAGACATTTTAGCAGAATTATCTAAATATCCAATTAAAACACGATTGAAATTAAACGGGACATTGATTGTAGCTCGAGATATTGCTCATGCTAAAATCAAAGAATTATTGGATGCAGGAAAACCAATGCCAGAGTATTTTAAAAATCATCCAGTATATTATGCTGGACCGGCAAAAACGCCAGATGGAATGCCATCAGGAAGTTTCGGACCCACTACTGCTGGGCGAATGGACGTGTATGTTGAAGAATTCCAAAAAGCTGGCGGAAGTATGATTATGTTGGCTAAAGGAAACCGAACCAAAGAAGTAATGGAAGCTTGTAAAACGTATGGCGGTTTCTATTTGGGTTCGATTGGTGGACCCGCAGCCATTTTAGCACAAGACAATATTCTAAAAGTGGAAGTGGTTGATTTTGAAGAGCTCGGAATGGAAGCGGTACGTAAAATAACCGTTAAAGATTTTCCGGCGTTCATTATTACCGATGATAAAGGCAACGATTTTTTTGCTAATTTATAATGGTAACGATGCTTTTTAAAGAATCATTTTCAGAATTTTATGCCAAAGTTAAGACCAGTTTAGAAGATGGAACTTTTGCCAAGTTAACGCTTGCAAAAACTATTGGAAATACAGAATTGATGAACATTTACGTGCGTCCAATTTTTGATGAAAATGCGTTGCATTTGGAATTGAAATTTAAGTTTCAAAAGGAAGAAATTATTGAAATTCACACCATAGATGTAGCTTTTGAACGATTGTTAACATTCATTAACAATCCATTTTTGTCAGCAATTTTGTTTACTACCGAATTTGATTTAACGTATAAATTAAATAAAAAACGAGCGGTGAGTATGATAGAGCAATTTCCAAGTTTCACCCACGCATCACCAGTGATTATTGACTATTTAGAATCTAAAAAATAGTTTAACTTTTATAGAAATAAAAATGCCTCGCTAATTAAGTGAGGCATTTTTTATTTGATGTTTGTAGAGTTATATTTTATTTAAATAACATAGGGACAAATTCGGCTAAATATACACGCCAATTGGACCACGTATGTCCGCCATTGGTTTCTTTATAGGTATATTTAAGATTTACAGTGTCTAAATCACTTCGAAACTCGACACATTTTTTATACAAGAAATCGTCTTTTCCGATGCCAATCCAATACAATTTAAAGCCATTGTCTTTTTGAACTTTAAGTTTCTGATTCATGTTTTGATAAAAATCAACGGTGCTGTTTTTGTCTTGCAACATGGCTGAAGAAAATACACCGATGTAATCAAAAGTATTCGGAAAATTAGCAGAAATAACGATGGTGTGCATGCCACCCATGGACAATCCAGCGATGGCTCTCGATGCTTTTTCCTTTTTAACTCGATATTCCGATTCTACAAAAGAAATGACATCGCCAAATGCTTTTTCAGTCATTCCTGAAAACATTTCGGGACGAATAAAAATGGGTTTTACAAAACCTTCGCTAGATTCGCCAGGCGCTGCCGTTTGTCCAGCGTTTCCGTTTGTCATTACAACCAACATGGGTTTGGCTTTGCCTTGTGCTATTAAATTGTCTAAAATTTGTGCGGTTCTTCCCAGTTCCATCCATGCTTCTTCGTCACCACCAGCACCGTGCATTAAATACAAAACCGGATATTTATCCTTACTTTTTTCGTAACTTGGAGGTGTATAAACCGTTAAACGTTTTGTTTTTTGTAATGTAGGCGATTCATACCAACGTTTGGCAACAGTTCCGTGTGGTACATCGGTTACTTTATACAAATTGGCTATTCCGCCATCAACTAAAAAGATGTTGACGATGGTAGCAACGTCTCTGGTAACAAATGCATTGTTTGGGTCAAGGGCTTTGACACCATCAACGTTAAAACTGTAACTGTATAATTCGGGTGCTAAGGGTTTAGTAGTAAACGTCCAAACGCCGTCTTCATTTTTGGTTAAAGTGCCTCCTTCAGGAACACAATCTCCTTGAATGGTTACGATTTTAGCATCTTTAGCTTCCAATCGGAAGGTGACACTTTTATCAGCATTGATTTCAGGTGAAATAACTTCTTTCTTTTTGCCAAAATCAACATGTTCTTGAGCATATATTCCGATGCTTAGCAACATAAATACCAATAGAATACAGCTTTTTTTCATGGAAATTATTTTAATCAATTTGCATTTCAGGAATGTTTCCTTCAATGATTAAATCAGCTTCTGTTGACGCAATAATGTGTTCTACAGAAACGCCAGGTGCGCGTTCTAGTAATTTGAAACCGTTGGGAGTAATTTCTAAAACGGCCAATTCGGTTACTACTTTTTTTACGCAACCCACGCCAGTTAAGGGTAAGCTGCATTTTTTTAGAATTTTGCTTTCTCCAGCTTTATTAACGTGCATCATGGCTACGATGATGTTTTCGGCAGAGGCCACTAAATCCATAGCGCCGCCCATACCTTTTACCATTTTTCCTGGGATTTTCCAGTTGGCGATGTCGCCGTTTTCAGAAACTTCCATGGCACCAAGAATGGTTAAATCTACATGCTGTCCACGAATCATTCCGAAACTGAAAGCAGAATCGAAAAAACTTGCTCCAGGTAAGGTGGTGATGGTTTGCTTACCAGCATTGATTAAATCGGCATCTTCTTCACCTTCAAACGGAAATGGTCCCATTCCGAGTACACCGTTTTCACTTTGAAATTCTACAGAAATATCCGTGCGAACATAATTCGCAACTAAGGTTGGAATCCCAATTCCTAAGTTTACATAATAGCCGTCTTTTACTTCTTTAGCTATTCTTTTTGCGATATCGTTTTTGTCTAATGCCATTTTAATTTGATGATTTGAAAATTTGATGATTTGAAAATAAGAAATAAATCCTCAAATTATTTTTGTCTAACAGTTCGTTGCTCAATTCTTTTCTCAAATTTCTCACCTTGAAAAATACGTTGGATTAAAATTCCAGGAATGTGAATTTCGTTCGGATTTAAGCTTCCAACTGGAAGTAATTCTTCTACTTCGGCGATGGTTATTTTTCCAGCGCCACACATACACGGATTGAAATTACGAGCAGTTCCTTTAAAAATCAAGTTACCGGCTTCATCGCCTTTCCATGCTTTTACGATAGAAAAATCGGCTTTGAAAGCATGTTCCATCACGTGCATTTTTCCATTGAATTCGCGTACTTCTTTTCCTTCAGCAACTTCAGTTCCGTAACCTGCTGGCGTGAAAAATGCTGGAATTCCGGCTTGCGCTGCACGACAACGTTCGGCTAAAGTTCCTTGTGGAATCAACTCTACGTCCAATTCGCCCGAAAGCATTTGGCGCTCAAATTCGGCGTTTTCACCCACATAAGAAGAAATCATTTTTTTGATTTGCTTTTGTTGCAATAACAAACCAAGACCAAAATCGTCTACACCAGCATTGTTAGAAATGCAGGTTAGGTTTTTGGTTTGTTTTTTTACTAATTCAGCAATAGAATTTTCGGGAATTCCACAAAGTCCGAAGCCACCCAACATAATGGTCATGTTGTCTTCAATGCCTTGAAGTGCTTCTTGAACGGAATTTACTTTTTTATTAATCATTGTAAGCGGTGCATTTTACGGTTTTCTATACCTTTAAATTGGTTCGGAACTTTTAGTGAGTTTAGCCCTGATAGTAGTGGAAATCCTTTCTTGTTTTTCTTTAAAACAAGAAAGATTGCAACGGATAGCAGGATTAGCTTCTCATTTAAATTCCGAATTGATCTAGATTTTGTTCTTCAATATCGGTCGAATCGTTGGCTACTTTTTTAGGAGGCGACCAGCAATCAACTTTGATGTTAAAATTATCGGGTCTTTGAAATTCATCTTTGGATATTTGCAAATCGGGATCTTCGTAGCATTTTTCCATAAAATAACCCCATATTGGTAGGGCAGCAGTTGCTCCTTGACCATACGTAATGCTTTTAAAGTGCGCCGAACGATCTTCACATCCTACCCAAATTCCGGTTACTAAATTAGGCACCATTCCGATAAACCAACCGTCTGATTGATTTTGCGACGTACCGGTTTTACCCGCAATTGGATTTTTAAACACATACGGATAGCCGGTCCAACGGTTGTCTCCGGCGCCACCACTTTCGGTTCTAAGACGTTCACCAGAACCACCTTCGGTAACGCCTTCTAATAATTTGATTACGGCAAAAGCCACATCTTTATTAAGAACATCATGTGATTCGGGAACAGGTTCGTATACCACCGCACCATTTTTATCTTCTATTCTAGAGATGAATTGCGGTTTGATGTATACTCCTTGATTCGCAAATGTACTGTAGGCAGCCACCATATCTTGCACGGTAATGTCTACGGCACCAAGTGCGATGGAGGGTTGAACTGGAATTTCAGACGTAACTCCTAATTTGTGTGTTAGGGCAACTACCGCTTCGGGTCCGGTTTTATCAATTAATTTAGCTGAAATGATGTTTACCGAATTGGCCAAGGCTCTTTTTAGTGTCATCATACCGCGGTATTTTTGGTCGGAATTTCTAGGTTCCCAATCTTCGGTAACGTGATGGCGGCCTTTGTGAATCATGAAAGGCGCATCTAACAAGGTATCGCAAGGCGACATTCCGAGTTGTTCTATTGCGGTTGCATAAACAAAAGGTTTGAAGGTAGATCCCACTTGACGGGCACCTTGACCTACGTGATCGTATTGGAAATATTTGTAATTGATTCCACCAACCCATGCTTTTACTTGTCCAGTTTGTGGTTCCATTGACATTAATCCGGCTTGTAGGAAATGTTTGTAATAGCGTATGGAATCGAGTGGTGTCATGATGGTATCGCGTTCGCCTTTCCAGGTAAATACGGTCATTTTCGTTTTTTTACTGAACGAAGCAATAATTTCTTCATCGGTTTTATCATCCGCTTTCAAGATTCTCCAACGTTCGGAGTTCTTCATGGCTTGCTTGATGATTTTATCGGTTTCTACATCAGTAATATTTACGAATGGAGCATTTTTGTTTTGCTTTTGTTGGATCCAGAATTCTTCTTGCAGATTTTTCATGTGAGCGAGTACCGCTTCCTCGGCATGTTCTTGAATTTTAGAATCAATAGTGGTATAGATTTTTAATCCGTCACCATAAATATTATATTCTTCACCATCGGGTTTTTTATTTTCTTTCACCCAATTTTTCATGTAATCGCGAAGGTATTCTCTAAAGTAAGTTGCTGTTCCATCAAGATGACTTTCGGGATGAAAGTTTAGGGCGATTGGTTTTTTCTCTAGGATTTTTTTAGCGGCTTCTTCTAAATGATGGTTTCGAACCAACTGACCAAGAACGATATTTCTTCTTTTTAAGGCTCTTTCTGGAAAACGGTTCGGGTTAAAATGAGAAGGATTGGTTAGCATTCCTACTAACAAGGCACTTTCTTCGACGTTTAAGTCACGAGGTTCTTTGTTAAAATATACTTTGGCAGCAGAACGAATTCCGACCGCTCCGTTTACGAAATCAATTTGATTGAAATATAAAGCAATGATTTCGTTTTTGGTATATTGTCTTTCTAAACGTACTGCAATAATCCATTCTTTTGCTTTTTGGATGATACGAAAAGGAAGAAATTTAGAACCTTCACCATGGAATAAGTTTTTAGCCAATTGTTGTGTTATGGTACTTGCACCACCATTGGATCCTAGTTTTAAAGCGGCGCCAAAAGTTCTACGAGCATCAATTCCGGAATGTTCGTAAAAACGTTCGTCTTCGGTTGAAACTAGGGCATCAACTAATGATTTTGGTAAATCTTTGTATTTGATTGCCGTTCTGTTTTCGTTGTAAAATTTACCCAAGGTCACACCATCTGAAGAGATAATTTCAGTAGCTAAATTGGAATTTGGGTTTTCTAAATCTTCAAAGGACGGCATTTTTCCAAAAAGTCCCCATGAAGCGAATAGAAAAAATAAGAACACACCGCCAAGACTGTAGAAAAACACTTTCCAAAATTTCTTTTGGTAGTATTTGATGTCTTTTACAGGCGCTGCTTTTGATTGCGTATTCGTTTTTTGTGCCATAATTTTTAGTCTATAGATTCAACTCTAAAACCTACTTCTGTGATTCCTTTTAAGTTATCCACACCAGTCACTTTACCGGTTTGTCTAACGGCTTGTTGGATGTGAATTTTATAATCCCCTTTTAGTTTAAAGGCTGTTTTTTTGTAAAACAATTTACTTTCTTTGATATCGGTAAATCCATCGCCCATCAAACTACCATCGGGATTTGCCATTTTGTATTCTAAAGTATCGACCAGTGTTTTTTTATTGGGTTGTTCTAGGGAAACAATTAAAAATAAATTATCAAATGGATAGTCGTTGTTGTCACGCACGTTTACAAATAAATTGTAGTTCTTTCCATTTTCTAATTTTGGTAATTTGAACGTAATAACACTGTCTTTATGCCATGAATTTCCAACCGATTTGTACTCGTCAAAAACTCTTTTTTTATCACAAGAGATAATCAAAAGCGCTACTAAAAGAAACAGTAAACTATTTTTTATCTTCATTCTTTTTAATGATTATTGGTCTTTTGTTTTGAGGTTTTTGATTCGGATTTTGCCCTTTGTTTGGGTTTTGTCCTTTATTTTGATTCGGATTTACAGCAGGTTTTTCACCCTGTTTTTGGGTTGAATTTTGTACCCTGTTTTTATTTCTGTTTTTATTTTTGCTTTTGCTCTTTTTTGGTTGATCAAAACGCGTTAAACTTTCTTGCCCCATAGCATTATTGAAATTTGCTTCTGGTTCAGTTGTAACCTCGATAGCAAAATCTTCTAACGAAGAAACGCGTTTTTTCTCTTTATTTTGAGCTATTATTTCTTTTACTTGCTCAATTTTCAATACATGCCAATTGGCAAAATTATCGGTGTAAGCAAACCACATTAAGCCTTTGAAAATATCTTGTTTTTGACAAATGGCATCACCTTTTTCGGTGTGTAATTTGGTGTCAAAATCGGGAAAATCTTTCAATGCGTCAAGATACGTGTCCAACTCATAGTTCAAACAACATTTTAATTTACCACATTGTCCGGCTAATTTTTGTGGGTTTAACGACAATTGTTGGTATCGAGCCGCCGCGGTATTTACACTTCTAAAATCGGTCAACCACGTAGAACAACACAATTCTCTACCGCACGAGCCAATTCCACCTAAACGCGCCGCTTCTTGACGAAGACCTACTTGTTTCATCTCGATTCTGGTTTTGAAAGATTGTGCAAATTCTTTAATTAATTGACGAAAATCTACACGATCATCTGCTGTATAATAAAAAATGGCTTTCGATCCATCACCTTGAAATTCAATGTCAGAAATTTTCATTTGCAGTTTTAAAGCAATAGCAATTTCACGTGCTTTTACCTTCATTGGTTCTTCTTTGTCGCGTGCTTCACTCCAAATATCAATGTCTTTTTGGGATGCTTTTCGGTAAATTTTCAGTATATCAGGACTGGTAAGCGCCACTCCTTTTTTCTTCATTTGAATTTTAACCAATTCACCTGTAAGGGTTACAATTCCGACATCATGGCCTGGTGAAGCTTCGGTAGCCACCACATCGCCAATGCTTAACGTTAGTTTTTCAGTATTGCGGTAAAACTCTTTTCGTCCATTTTTGAAACGGATTTCGACACAATCAAAAGGCGCTTCGCCGTTAGGCAAATTCATATTTCCCAACCAATCGAAAACCGTTAATTTGTTGCAGCTATCGGTGCCGCAAGTCCCATTATTTTTACAACCCTTTGGTGCGCCACCATCAGAAGTTGAACAACTTGTACATGCCATAATTATATAGGTAGTATTGCTAAAAAGCAATTTCAGTTCATAAAACGATTAATTGGTAAAGATAGTATTTTTATAAAATAAATTCCAATAAAAAAATCCAAATTCCAAGGGATATTTCAGCCTTGAAATTTGGATTTTTAAGTTGTTTACAACCTCTTGATTTTAAGTTTCTTTTATCGTAATAATATGAACTGGACAAGCTTTTTGTGCCAATTGACAATTTTCTACAATGGTGTGATCTGCCGATTTTAGGGTAAAAAAACCTTTGGTGTTTACAGATTTTAGTAGCACAGATTTTCCATCTTTTTTAGACATTTGAAATTGTGCTGGAGCCATTTCTACACAATAATTGCAACCAATGCATTTGTCTCTTTGAAGCGTAACAATGACCATTAGTTTTCTACAATTTTATACATTTTGTCAGACAAACGAATTCGGAAAGGTAATTTCATTGTGCAACTGTCACCTTTGGTTGCTTTATCTGAATTGACATCGTTTACAAACATATCTTCAATAACCAATTCTTGTGCACCAGTGGTTGGCCCTGTAATTAGAATTTTATCACCTTTTTTGATGTCATAAGCTTCGATTTTGAATTCGGCTATGCTTGATTTTACAAAAAAATGCATTCCTTTTCCAACGTAAACTTTCTTTTGAGTCGCACTCGAACCAGGATTATCCGACCATTCGCCCATTTTTTGTCCTAAATAATAGCCACTCCAAAAACCACGATTGTAAACCGTTGATAACGATTCCATCCAAGTAATGACTTTTTCTTTGGTGAAAGTTCCTTCGTAATACGAATCGATAGCATCACGATATGTTTTTATAACCGTTGCCACATAATCAGCAGCTCTTCCTCGACCTTCAATTTTTAGAACTTTTATTCCAGAATCGATTACTTGGTCTAGAAAATCTAACGTACATAAATCTTTTGGCGACATGATGTATTCGTTGTCAATTTCTAATTCGTTTCCGCTTTCTTGATCAATTACAGTGTATTTTTTTCTACAATTTTGCTTGCAAGCACCACGATTTGCTGAAGAATTATGCGAATGCAAACTCAAATAACATTTACCTGAAACCGCCATACATAAAGCTCCGTGACCAAAAATCTCAATCTCAACTAAATTCCCACTTGGACCTTTTACTTGTTCTTTTTCGATGTCATCAGTGATTTTTTTCACTTGACGCAAACTCAATTCTCTTGAAAGTACAATGGTATCGGCAAACATTGCATAAAACTTAACCGTTTCAATATTAGTAACATTCAGTTGCGTAGAAATATGCACTTCAATTCCAATAGTTCTTGCCGTCATAATTACCGCTTGGTCAGATGCTATTACAGCAGTAATTCCAGCTTCTTTAGCTTTGGTCAAAAGTGTTTTTACGATGGATAAATCGTGATCGTAAATAATTGTATTAAGAGTTAGATAAGTTCTAACATTTTTTTCTTTGCATCGGCGAGCAATTTCAGGTAAATCATCTAAAACGAAATTTACGGTGGCTCTTGCACGCATATTTAGTTGTTCAACGCCAAAATAAATCGAATCACAACCATTGTCTAAAGCTGCTTGCATAGATTCGAAATTCCCGGCTGGAGCCATTAATTCTATCTTTCCTGAAGCTGTCATTAGCTGATAATTTTAAACAATTTATCTGACAATCTTACTCTAAAAGGCACTTCGAAGGTAACTTTATCACCAATTTTAGCAACAGCATTTTCATTTCCATTAACCAACATTTTTTCTAAAACCAATTCTTTATTTCCAGTTGTTGGTCCCGAAATTAAGATTTTATCGCCAATGTTTAATTCGTTATTTTCAATGATGAAAAGTCCTACTTGCGCTTTTACATAGTAATGTTGAACGTTCCCAAGAAGTACTTTTTTGATTTTTATTTTCTGACGAATGTCATTGGATTTATTGGCAACAGCTAAAGGTTTGTCGGAAAGTTCACCCGAATGTTTGAATTTCAAATTCTCCGATTTCCCTTTTCGGAACACTTTGTTACCTACTTGTTTTCCGCGACGTAATTTCACTTGTTCAGCTAATGGCAAATGTGTAATTTCTAAACATTCTGACGAACAACAATTTTCCATTGCCGCTTTACAATCGTCGCATTGAATAAACAATAAATGACATCCATCATTCAAGCAATTGGTATGATTATCACACGGTTTTCCGCATTGGTGACATTGTGAAACAATATCGTCGGTAATGCGTTCGCCTAGGCGATGATCAAAAACGAAATTCTTTCCGATGAATTTGCTTTCTAAGTTTTCTTCTTTGATTTGTTTGGCATAATTGATAATGCCGCCTTCTAACTGAAATACATTTTTAAAACCTTGATGCTTAAAATAGGCTGATGCTTTTTCACAACGAATTCCTCCAGTGCAATACATCACCAAATTTTTATCTTCTTTAAAATCTTTTAATTGTTCGTTGATAATAGGCAAACTTTCTCTAAAAGTCTCTACATCGGGAGTTATGGCACCTTTAAAATGACCGATTTCACTTTCGTAGTGATTTCTAAAATCGACTACAATGGTGTTTGGATCTTCTAATATTTGATTGAATTCTTTGGCTTTTAAATGCACACCGATGTTGGTTACATCAAACGTTTCGTCGTTCAAACCATCGGCTACAATTTTATCTCGAACTTTTACGGTTAATTTCAAAAACGAATGATCGTCGTGTTCTACGGCAACATTCAAACGAATACCTCGCATGAATTCATAAGCTTCTAATGTTTCTCTAAAAGCTTCAAAGTTTTCTGCTGGAACACTCATTTGAGCATTAATTCCTTCCTTGGCTACATAAGTTCGACCAAGAGCATCGAGTTTGTTCCATTGGATAAATAAATCGTCGCGAAATTTTTTGGGATCTTCAATTTTGGCATACGCATAGAAAGATAATGTAAGGCGTTGTTGTCCGGCTTCATCAATTAATTGAGCTCTTTCTTCTGCGCTTAAGGTGTTATACAGTTGCATGCTATAAACGTTTAAGTGAGAAATATGTTTTTTCGAACTCTAAATGGAAGAATTCGGGTGCAAATGTAAAGAAAATAATTAAAAAACCCTTCCAGAGTTTTAAACTCTGGAAGGGTTAGATTTTTTAAAATAGGAAAAATTAACAGAATTCTGCGTAAGCGTCTTTCAAGTTGTCTGCAATCATTTCCGCTGGACGACCTTCAATGTGGTGACGTTCTAACATGTGAACCAATTCGCCGTTTTTGAATAACGCCATACTTGGTGATGATGGAGGAAAAGGAAACATTTCCGCTCTTGCAGCATCAACCGCTTCTTTATCCACACCAGCAAAAACCGTGATTAAATGATCAGGTTTTTTAGCTCCGTCTAAACTCATTTTGGCACCTGGACGTGCATTACGTGCTGCACAACCACAAACCGAATTTACAACTACAAGTGTTGTTCCTTCTGCTTTAATGGCGTTTTTTACGTCTTCTGCATTATATAAATCTTGAAAACCAGCGTCAGAAAGTTCTGCTCTCATTGGTCTTACCATTTCTTCTGGATACATAATTAGTTATGATTTAAGATTAAGGATTTTTGAATTTCGATTATAAAATCAGTGCAAAGATAAAGAGAAATCTCGTTTTTAGAATGATTCCAATCATAAAGATTTGTTATCGTTCTATAGATAATTTGGGCGTTACCCTGTTGCACAATAATATTCTAAATTGAAAATTCATCTTAGCAACAAGGTCGGGCTTTCCGCACTCGTTTTTTGCTCCATTGCATTTTGCAAAAGAACTCAAACAATTGCTGCAATCCCTAACGCAATCTAGTTATTCTTCGAAGTAAAGCAGTAATAAACAAACCTTTTGGACATTTCCAAATGACTTGTACATCTTCCCACAACGAAGTTTCCTCATCAAGAAATTGGAATATTAACGTTGGATTTCCTTTTTTAAATAAGGCCGAAAACACGGTGGAACCCAAGTCATTTCGTCGGAATAAAACATCTAAAAACAATAAATCATAGTACCAGAATTTATCTGTTTTATGGAATTTTCGGAAGTCAGATTCTTTAGATAAAAACTGAACTAATGCTTTCGATTTTTTGGTGGTGTTTTTAAAAGTATAACCCGTGCTGGCTTTGGTCCAACCGCCTATAGAACCAATATTTACAATGTTTTTGGTGTTGTGTTTCCAAAATTGATAACTCGTCATCGGAATGTTTCCTTGTTCTTTTTCAACAATTTCGTAGTCTGAAATGCCTAATTTTTGAATGTAATTCTGAATTTCGTTTTCATATTCGTCTTTTGAAAGCAAGTCTTTTGAAAACAAAGTGTATTCTAATAATGCTTCGGTTGAAGAAGTTGGTAAAACATACATAAACCGCGTATTGCCTTTTTGCTCCACCGAAAAATCCATAAAAGTTGCTGTATTTTTATCAAACACTTCTTCTTTCGATTTGATAAACCAACCTATAAAATGTTGCTGTAATAATGGGTATTTCGTTTGACTTTTTACAAGCTCAGGATTATAAATGGAGTTGAATATTTTATTACAAGTATAGGATTCAACATTGGTTTTTACCACACAATGATTTCCTAATTCTTGAAAATCAATGACTTTTTGTTGCTCGAAATGAATATTATTTTGTTTGGAAATCACTTCGAAAACAAGGTTGTAAAAATCCAATCCGCGAACCATTTTATATTGATACGGATTCAAATCTAAATTTCTTTGAAAAGTTGCCTCAGCAAAAAGCGCAACATCCCATTTTTTGGAAACTATTGTATCAAACAACGAAGTAGTATCCCAAAAACACCAGGTTCTATCATTTGTTTTTTTTGGATTTTCGTCTAAAAGTAAAATCGATTTATCATCAAATTTTCCAGACAGAATCATTTCGTAAACGGTCATTAAAGCCGATAAACCCGAACCTGTAAAAATGTAATGATAGTGCTTCATGTTAGATTCTAAATGACACGCCTAAGGCAAAATAATACTTTGGAGCCGATCGGGTTATTCCGAAACCCGAAGACAAATCTACCATAAAATTATTGTTAATCAAATAGGTAAATCCGCCGTCAAAATTGTGGTATGCAATTTCATTTTGTGGTGCAAATCCGAATAATTCAAGGTAGGAGCCTAATTTTTTATTAATGGAATAACCTGTGGTTAGCGTATACAACGCTGTTGATTGTTTTGTAAAACCATCCCATTCTGCTCCCAGATTGTAGCCTAAACAGAAGTTGTTCCCTAATTTGTGTTGCATTGTGAATCGAAAATCGGGCACATAATAATCGTATTTGTACTTTGAAGAACTCCAATTTTTCAGAGAAACATGAGATATTAAAGAGGTTTTGGGTAACCAACCTTTTTCTTGCATAAGATTTATTTTAAAACCAACAGCAATTGGTAAAAGTCCATTTTGTTTTTGAGTTTCATCTTTTTCAAAAATGAATTCTGTGATTAGACGAAGTTCAATGGTAGTAGAAATGCCATATTTCCACAATGTTGATGGCATTGAAAAAGTGGTGCTTTTAGATGTGTTTTTCTGAAATGTAAATCCCGATTCGACTTGAAACATTCCTTTTGGAACTATAGAAGGCGTCTCTGTTTGGTCGGGTCGGTCAGCTTCCAAAGGTTCTTTTTGTGAATAACATGAAATAGAAACCACTAAAAACAAATAAATTTTGATGCGCATAAAAATAATTTTTAGACAAAACTAAAAAATATTTTATACAAGAGACAATTATTTTTATATATTTGTGAAAATGATTCAAAAAATGACCATTTCAGAAGAAAATTACATCAAAGTTATTTACCATTTATCTTTGGTGTCTCCTAAAGGAGTGAATACCAATGCAATTGCAGGAATGTTAGAAACCAAAGCGTCTTCAGTAACCGATATGTTGAAAAAACTATCCGAGAAAGAATTGGTTTCCTATCAAAAATACCAAGGGGTTACACTTACCGAAAAAGGATTCATTACGGCAAAAATGATTGTGAGAAAACACCGTTTGTGGGAAGTTTTTTTAGTCAATAAATTGAATTTTTCTTGGGATGAAGTACATGAAATAGCCGAAGAATTGGAACACATTAAATCGGAAAAACTGATTAATAGCTTGGATGAGTTTCTTGGCTTTCCTGCTTTTGATCCGCACGGCGATCCCATCCCGAATCATAAAGGCGAAATTGTTAAAATTGATAAATTACTTTTATCAGAAGCCGAATTGAACAAAGAATACGTGTGTGTGGGTGTAAAAAATTCATCAGCTGAGTTTTTGCAGTATTTAGACAAGCAAAAAATTTCATTAGGATCGGCTATACAAGTCGTTTCTAAAGAAGAATTTGACTCGTCGTTAACGATAATGTTGAATTCCAAAACCATTTCAATATCCAATAAAATTGCAGAAAATTTATTCATCAAAATTCAATAAATTATGAGTAAATCACTTGAAGAAGTTAACGAATCAGTTGCCACACAAGGCAAAGCTTCTACTTTTAGAAAAATCTTGGCTTTTTTCGGACCAGCCTATTTAATCAGTGTGGGGTATATGGATCCAGGCAATTGGGCAACTGATATTGCCGGTGGAAGCCAGTTTGGTTATGCTTTAATTTGGGTATTATTGATGAGTAATATCATGGCATTGCTACTGCAAAGTTTGAGCGCGCGACTCGGAATTGTAACCCAACGCGATCTAGCACAAGCCTCACGCGAAACCTATTCGCCTTTCATCAATTATATTTTATATTTTTTGGCCGAAATTGCTATTGCCGCTTGTGATTTAGCCGAGGTTCTGGGTATGGCAATCGGTATTAATTTGCTTACAGGCCTGCCATTAATGTATGGTGTTTTATTCACGGTTTTGGATACTTTTTTATTGCTTTTTCTAATCAATAAAGGCATTCGAAAGATGGAAGCTTTTATCATTGCATTGATTGCTATTATTGGGTTTTCTTTCATTTTTGAAATGATTTTTGCTGAACCTGAAATGGGAAAAGTACTCACGGGATTAATCCCTACCTTACCCAACAAAGCGGCCTTGTATATTGCCATCGGAATTATTGGTGCTACGGTAATGCCACACAATTTGTACCTGCATTCGTCTTTGGTTCAAACTAGAAAATTTGATAGAAGTAAGGCCGGAATCAAGCAAGCTTTGAAATACAATTTTATTGATTCAACCATTGCACTAAACTTGGCATTTTTTGTAAATGCAGCTATTCTAATTTTGGCAGCAGCAGCATTTCATAGAAACGGTTATTTTAAAGTTGCCGAAATTCAAGATGCGCATCAATTATTAGCGCCAATTTTAGGAAATAAGTGGGCACCTGTTTTATTTGCAGTTGCTTTAATTGCAGCTGGACAAAGTTCTACAATTACGGGAACTTTAGCCGGACAAATTATCATGGAAGGCTACCTTAAATTGCGCATTCAGCCGTGGGTTCGAAGAATTATAACCCGATTAATAGCCATTGTTCCTGCCGTAATCGCCATTCTTGTTTTTGGGGATGCTGTAACTGGGAAATTATTGATTTTAAGTCAGGTAATTTTGAGTTTGCAGTTGGGTTTTGCCATTATTCCTTTGATTCATTTTGTGAGTGATCGAACCAAAATGAACGGGTTTCAAATTTCAAAAACAACGCAAGTTGCCTCATGGATAATTGCTTTAATTATTGTTTCATTAAATGGGAAATTGGTTTTTGATGAAATTAGTGGATGGCTTGAAACCTCCGATAATCCTACGGTTTTGTGGTTTACAGTAGTTCCTTTAGCATTTGTTTTTTTGATTTTGTTATTGTACATCATCATCAAACCTATTGTAACCAAAATGAAGCATCATATTGAGAATCATTTGCCACACAATCAAGAATTGAATTTTTCAAAAACGGAATCGTTTAGTAAGAAACATATTGCCATAGCAGTCGATTTTTCTACAGCCGATGAAAAAGCGATAAACAATGCTTTGGAATTAGGTGGAACTAATGCAAATTATACTTTAATTCATGTTGTTGAAACCGTTGGAGCAATGTTTTATGGTGGCAATACACACGATCATGAAACAACTGTTGATGAAAAATTGTTGTTGAAATATGAAGCTATTTTAAAAGCAAAAGGTTATAGTGTTCATGTTCAATTGGGTTTTGGAAAGCCGTACAATGCCATTCCAGCTATAATTAACAAAGGAGGTTTTGATATTTTGGTGATGGGAACTCACGGGCACACCGGATTTAAAGATATTATTTTTGGTACTACAGTAGATAAGTTACGTCACAAAATTTCGATACCTTTATTCATTGTAAAAAGTTTGAAATGAAAAAAATACCAGAAGTTGCTTTGCTTTTTTGGATAATGAAAATTTGCGCCACAACTCTTGGTGAAACAGCTGGAGATTTACTTTCGATGACCTTAAACGTTGGCTATGCTGTAAGTACTCTAATATTAATGTTTGGATTTTTAGTGACGCTTTTTGCACAACTGTTATCAAAAAAATATGTTCCGTTTATTTACTGGTTGGTGATTCTTTCCACAAGTACGGCCGGCACAACGATGTCCGATTTTATGGATAGAACTTTAGGATTAGGGTATGCTTTAGGAAGCATTATTTTAGTTTTTTTGTTGTGCTTGACTTTAGGAGTATGGTATAAATTTGAAAAATCGCTGTCGGTTACTGATATCAAAACCAAACGAGGCGAACTGTTTTACTGGACTGCAATTTTAGTTTCTAATACATTAGGAACGGCACTCGGAGATTATTTGGCTGATAATTCTGGATTAGGTTTTGCAGGTGGAGCAATTTTAATTGGGAGTCTTTTGACTATTATTGTTTTAGCATATTATTTTACTAAAATTTCTAGAATTTTTTTATTTTGGATTGCCTTTGTATTAACACGTCCTTTTGGAGCAACTTTTGGAGATTTACTAACAAAAACACATGAAAAAGGAGGTTTAGATTTTGGAACTATTGGATCGTCATTCATTCTTTTTTCTGTTCTTTTAATTTTAGTATGTTATACATCATTGGTGACGCCTCAACATCAAAAACATAAATTATGAAAAAAATATTTTTAATATGCACGCTCTTATTCAGTTTGATTTTTTACGGACAAAATGAAACTAAAATCACAACTAAAAAATGCCTTCCCAAAAAAGGATTTCACTTGCGTTTAAAAACAGTTTTTGACGATTCACGATGCCCCGAAGGCGTTACTTGCATATGGGCTGGAGAAGTTTCGGCAACTATTGAGGTGTATAACAACAAGCAATTTGTGGAAGAAAAGGCACTGGTGTTTAATGCCAAAAACAAAGAAGAAAATTTCAAATGGTTGGAACACTATTTTCAGAAGAAAATCAAAAGTATAGGTGTTTTTCCATATCCAAAAGAAGGTCAGGTTGTCAAGCCTAAAAAGCAATACATCACTATTGTTTTTGAAGATTAATGGCACCCACAATCGTCGTCACCACAATTTTTTTTTGGTTTTTTCTTTCCAAAAAATTTATTGTATAAATAGGATAATGCGATTCCTAAAGCAAAAAAAACGAGTATTTGTTGCATAATGTTTGTATTAAAAATAAATGCCGCCACCTAAAGCGACAAAATTATAAGTTGGTGTTGCAATTTTTAAATGCTCTAACCCAAGGGCAAAAAAGTAATTTTTTCTATGAAATTTACATTGTAATTCATAAGCATTCACCGGAAATCCATTGATGCGACTCCATTTGGCAGAACCCATAAAACTAATGCGATTTCCCATAAAATATTCAGCGTTTAAACCGTAGGCAAATCCAGCTTTTCTGACTTCATTTCCCACATAGGTGGCACCCAAATTCCAACCAAAGTTAAATTTTTCCAATCGAATTCGATCATAATTTAAGTTAAATTGAAACAAAGAAAGACGATTATTAGTATTGTCAATTCTATTAAATTCATACAATTGATGAAAATCGGTTTGTATATAAAAATATTGAAACGGACGAATTTTGGCTTTAAAATGGTTTCCAAACAAGGTGTTGTCTTTGTATACGAAGCTATTTTCTATGTCCAATCGGGCTTTGTTTTTGGAAACAAGAAGGGTATCAGCATTTTCAAAATTCCCAGACTTGCCATTATAAAAAGGATAGGGTGTTAGATAGCTGTATAAATGATCTTCGTTTCGATAATCGCCAATCACGCCGTATTTAAAAATACCAAACGTAGCATAGATAAAAACATCGGCAATGGCTCTACCTAAAATATTATCTCCAGAAGAAGATCTTGATTTTGAAGAACCCGAAGTGCTAGAACTAGACGAACTAGTTTGATTTTTTTTAGCAGAACCCGAATTGAGTTCATTTTTAGATTTGTCTAATTTGTTTTGCCCAAAAGTGATGAAACTAAAAAATATAAAAAGAAGTAGTGCTTTTTTTCTCATAAAATGAATTTCGATGTAGTTATCAAAAACTGAACCAAATTATTTTAGAAATTGATACGCTAAAAGTGCTGTGAGATAGGCAAATCCACTCATAAATACCAGTTGAATGACTGGCCATTTCCACGAATTGGTTTCTTTCTTCACTATGGCTAAAGTACTTACGCATTGCATCGCAAAAGCATAAAAAAGCAGTAACGAAATTCCAGTTGCTAGGTTGAAAACTGGTTTGCCGTCTTCACGAATTTCGTATTTCATTTGTTCTTTGATGGTGCTTTCTTCGTCGCTGTTGTTGCCAACACTATAAATTGTAGCAAGTGTTCCCACAAATACTTCTCTAGCGGCAAACGAACTCACAACAGCAATCCCAATTTTCCAATCGTAGCCCAAAGGTCGGATGGCAGGTTCAATGGATTTTCCGATAATTCCGATATACGAATGTTCCAATTTATATTCGGCAACACGATTTGGAATCACCGATGGATTTATTGCTATAGCACTAGAATATACTTCATGTTCAATGATTGTTTGTGCATTTTTAAAATCTTTTCCTGGTCCGTGTGAACCCAAAAACCATAAGATAATGGATATCGCTAAAATGATTTTACCAGCACCAAACACAAACGATTTGGTTTTTTCTAAGATGTTAATGGCTACATTTTTGAAAAGCGGAATTTTATAACTCGGCATTTCCACTACAAAATAGGATTTGGAGCTAATCTTTAAAATTTTATTTAAAACAAAAGCAGAAAAAATAGCCATTCCAAAACCTAAAAGGTACAACACCATCAAGGTCATTCCTTGCAAACTAATGAATCCTAAAACTCTTTTTTCGGGTATGATTAAGGCAATTAAAATAGCATAAACGGGCAATCGGGCCGAACACGTGATGAAAGGTGTGACCAAAATCGTAATCAATCGTTCTTTCCAATTTTCAATATTTCGAGCACCCATAATGGCCGGAATGGCACAAGCTGTTCCCGAAATTAATGGCACAATACTTTTGCCTGAAAGTCCGAACCGTCTCATAATTTTGTCCATCAAAAAAACCACACGACTCATATAGCCGCTTTCTTCTAAAACAGAGATAAATAGAAATAAAAACGCAATTTGCGGAATGAAAATCAATATACCACCAATACCGGGAATAATTCCTTCACTGATTAAATTGGTAAATTCGCCTGCTGGCAAATGGGTTTTTACATACGTTGCCAAATTGGCAAATGTGCTGTCGATAAAGTCCATTGGAATGCTGCTCCAATCAAAAATAGACTGAAATATGGCAAATAAAACCACAAAGAAAATAAGGTAGCCAAAGATTTTATGTGTCAGTACTCGATCCAATTTTGCTCGAACATCTGAAGCTTTGGATTGATCAATTTTTTGACCGATTTTTAAAGTATCATTAATAAATTGATAACGTTTGATGGTTTCTTTTTGCTGCAATCGTTTTAAATCGGCATGCGATTTGGTAAACGAACTTTTCATTTCATTTCGTTCCAAATTCAAGAAATTCACATCTTGCGTGATGACTAACCAAAGTTTGTAAACCAATTGATTTGGAAACGCTTTGCGAAGTTTATCGAAATATTCGGGATCAATAGATGAAGCATTCAAACAAGGTTCGGTAGAAAGCGATTCATAATGCAGAATCAATTCTTTTATTTTCTCAATTCCGATATTTTTTCTAGAACTAACCAAAGCAATTTTGGTTTTCAGTTGATTTTCTAAAAAAGGAATGTCCAGTTCGATGCCTTTCAATTGCATTCGGTCGCTCATGTTGATGACCAAAATGGTTGGAATTTCTAAGTCTTTAATTTGGGTGAAAAGCAGTAAATTTCGTTTCAAATTTTCCACTTCAGACACCACGACCACTACATCAGGAAAGTTTTCGTCTTTCTTGTTCATCAACAATTCAATCACCACATTTTCGTCAATAGAACTGGCATTTAAGCTATAGGTTCCGGGTAAGTCAATGATGGTTGCTTTGGTGTCTTCAGATAATTTGCAGGTTCCGATTTTCTTTTCAACAGTAATTCCAGGATAATTTCCAACTTGTTGGTGTAATCCCGTAAGATGATTAAAAACCGAAGTTTTTCCTGTGTTCGGATTGCCAATTAAGGCTACTTTGATGAGTTCTTTTGCCATTAATTTTGATTTTCAATGACAACAATTATTTCCTTTGCGGTTTCTAAACGAATGGCAACATGCGAATCATTTACATTATAATATAAAGGACAACCTAAAGGAGCAATTTGAATTAATTCAATAGTATTGCCTGGCAAACAACCCATTTCGAGTAGTTTTAACGGAATTTCTTCGATATTGAAATCGGAAATCGTTCCTTTTTGGCCAATTTTAAGATCAGCAATTGTAGTTTGCACGGCTTTATTTAGATTGAATTAAAATACAAAAGTACACATTTGTTGCGTAAAATTCATGATAATTGTCAAGTTTAAGATAATATTTAAACTTGTTTACAATTGTTTTTTGATGAGAAGGCGTTGTTATTTTTCTTCTTCACAAAGAAAATTAATGTCTTCTAAAAGTTGTTTTACATTTTTAATCCCAGCTTCGGTCGGACCATCAAGATTGGTGCCGTCATAAAATCCGCGAACACGTCTTTTAGAATCTACCAATACAAAATTCTCAGTATGAACCATATCATACAGTTCCGAAGGATTTCCTGTTTTTACCGCCAAATAGGATTTTCTGGCGATGTAATAAATGTCTTTTTTATTGCCAGTAACCAAGTTCCATTTGCTATCAATCACACCTTTTTCCAATGCATATTTTTTTAAAACTGGAACACTGTCAATATCGGGTGTTACCGAATGAGACAACAACATTACTTTCGGATTATTCTTAATTTGATTTTGCAACCAAGTCATATTGTTAGTCATTTTCGGACAAATAGATTGGCAGGTAGTGAAGAAAAAATCGGCTACATAAATTTTTCCTGCATAGTCTTTTTGGGTAATTTTTTTTCCGTTTTGGTTGGTAAAAGCAAAATCGGCTATGGTATGATCTGCTGCAATATATTGCACGGTAGAATCAACCAATTCTGGATTAACATCACTCGGATTGTATATGGGTAAGGTTTTTTTGGGTTTTAAAACAGTATAAAAAGCAGTAACAGTAACAATCGAAAAAATCACAAAAAAACTAATGAAAATCTTGTATTGTTTTAGTTTGGAAACCATCTTTTTTTTGCAAAGTTACAAAACAACTTTCGGAATCCGTAATCTCAAAACACCAATCAAAAACGCATTATGGCTTTTTTAACATTTTGTAACACAAAAATTAATAGATTTGTGGAAACAATCAAGAAATAATATGAAACTTCAAACTACAATTAAGTTGGGTTTCTTGGCAGCAAGTCTTTTTGCTTTAAACCAAGGTAATGCACAACAAAAAACCGGGTTGAACTTAGATTTAATGGATAAATCGGTGAGACCAAACGATGATTTTTTCAAATTTGTTAACGGTACATGGTTAAAAAACACACCTATTCCTGCCGATAAAACACGTTGGGGAAGTTTTGACGAATTGCGTCAGAATACCGATAAAGATGCTTTGGCAATTCTAAAAGAAGCCGCTAAAGACCCTAAGTACAAGTCGGCTACCGACCAAGGAAAAGCCATCAATATGTACAAAGCCGCTATGGATACTGTGGCTCGCAACAAACAAGGAATTGCACCTTTAAAACCGTATTTGGCCAAAATTAATGCCGTGAAAAACATTAACGATTTGCAAAAATTAATGATGAATGAGGAAGCTGTTGGTGGTGGTGTTGGTTTCTTTGGTTTCGGTATTGGAGCTGACGAAAAAAACAGTAACCGTAATGTAGTGAGTTTAGGACCAGGTTCTTTAGGATTGCCAGATAGAGATTATTACGTTTCTGACGATAAAGATTCTAAAGAAAAACGCGAAAAATATGTACTTCACGTAGCTAAAATGCTTCAGTTCTTGGGTGAAAAACCAGAACAAGCTAAAGCAGATGCAGATAAAATTTTAGCTTTAGAAATTCAGATGTCGAGACCAAGATTGGATCGTGTAGAACGTAGAGATAGTAAAAAACAATACAACCCAACAGCAGTTTCCGATTTGAAAAAAATGGTGCCCATTATCGATTGGAATACCTATTTAAAAGGAATTGGCATTGCAAAAGTTGATACCGTTATTGTATCGCAACCACGATACATGGCAGCTTTGCAAACTGTTTTTACAGAAAATAAAGTTGACGACTGGAAAGCCTACATGCGTTGGATGTTGTTAAGAGGTGCTTCAGGTCAATTATCTACCGATATTGAAACGGCAAATTGGGAGTTTTATGGAAAAACATTAACAGGTGCGTTAAAACAAAGACCACGTCACGAAAAAGCACTTCAAGTAGTGAATGGTACTGTTGGTGAAGCTTTAGGAAAATTATATGTTGAGAAAATGTTTCCAGCAGAAGCGAAAACCAAAGCATTCAACATGATTAAAAACATCATTCGTGCTTATGAAACTAGAATCAATAATTTAACTTGGATGTCGGCTGAAACGAAGTTGAAAGCGATTGAAAAATTAAATAAATTGACCATCAAAATTGGATATCCAGACAAATGGGAAGATTATTCTGCATTAACAATTAAAAGCCCAGCAGAAGGTGGAAGCTATTTTGATAATTTGAAAAATGTATCGAAATGGCAATGGAAAAAAGATCTAGACAAATTGAGTAAACCAGTTGACAAAACCGAATGGGGAATGTCGCCACAAACGGTTAACGCCTACTACAATCCATCGTATAACGAAATTGTATTTCCAGCAGCTATTTTACAACCGCCATTCTACGATTATAGAGCGGATGAAGCCGTAAATTATGGTGGAATTGGAGCCGTTATTGGCCACGAAATCTCTCACGGATTTGATGATCAAGGCGCCAGTTATAATGCAGATGGAAACTTAATTGATTGGTGGACGGCTGACGATTTGGCTAAATTTACAGCACTTGGTGGTGCTTTGGCTGATCAGTATTCGGCTTTAGAACCGCTACCAGGAATTCACGTTGACGGTAAATTTACTTTAGGTGAAAACATTGGAGATTTAGGCGGAATCAATGCGGCTTACGACGGATTACAATTGTATTTGAAAGAAAATGGCAACCCAGGATTGATTGATGGTTATACACCAGAACAACGTTTGTTCATTTCTTGGGCTACTATTTGGAGAGGAAAAATTCGTGATGAAGCTTTGAAAAATCAAGTGAAGACCGATCCACATTCACCAGCACAATACCGTGCGTATGTACCGTTAATCAACTTAGATACTTTTGTGAAAGCATTTGATATTAAAGAAGGAGACGGAATGTATGTGGCTCCAGATAAGCGAGTAAAAATCTGGTAATCAGAAAATATAGATTAAAAAATCCCAAGTTATGCTTGGGATTTTTTTATGCTTTTTAACAACCCAATACAACTCACTATAACCCAAGCGCCTTCCAAAATAATAAAAGGCACAAAGTGAATCAATATTGAAGCAAAACACGCAATTCCAGCCCCAACAATATTGATGGTAAAATATACGGTTCCATCTTTTTTTATGAAGGAAAACATATTTAAAAAATAGGCAAGAAGGATGAGACCAACGCCAATCGTTCCTATTAAATCATTAAAATTCATTATAAGGTATTTTTGAAAGTATATTCTAAAAGTGTTGCTACTTTGTTACTCAAAATTAGTTTACCAACAGAAGGGTTATTTTCTTCAAATTCGGGTAAAGGTAATCCAAATTCTAAAGCTTTTTTAGTATAGTACTCTTTTCGGGTAGGATGTGAAGGCGCAACTGCATTGAAAATTTCACCCCAACAATCGAGTTCGATGACTTTTTCAATAATGCCAATGCAATCGTCTTGATGAATCATGTTGATGGGTGCGTAAGGATTTTCAACATTATTTTTACCAGCTAAAAATCGTATCGGATGTCGGTCATTACCAATTAATCCTCCAAAACGAATAACAGTTGTTTTAAATTGGGGATTATTCTGTAAAAGATGTTCTACTTCTAACAATTGGTAGCCACTTTCTGTATTAGGTTTAGGAAGTGAATCTTCTGTAATAGTGCTGTTATTATCAGGATACACCGAAGTCGAACTTACAAAAAGTACTTTTTTAATCGATGCTTTTTCAATATATGGAATTAATGTTTGAATTTTCCCAACAAAGTTTTCAGAGGAATTACCACGTAATTTTGGTGGTATATCAACGATTACTATTTCAGAGTTTTCAAGAAAAAGTTCGATTTCACCTTCCATTTTAGTTTCAGACATGGTAATCTGAAAAGGAACAATTCCTTCTTTTTCCAAAATAGAAATCTTCTCTAACGAAGTGGTTGAACCCTTAACCAAAAACCCTTTTTCCAACAACGAATTTGCTAAAGGTAATCCCAACCAGCCACAACCCAATATACTAATTTGATGCATTATCGTAGGGTGTCTTTAACAACAGTTAAACTGTCTTTGGTTGTACTATTTCTTCTCCATCGGATTGGATTTTCTGTATTTATTTTACGACTTGCTTTTATTTTTTCTTTTACAATTACAGCATCAGTCAATACAAAAGGCGTCGGAATCATCCAGTCGCGACGTTTGGCCATACTGAATAAGGGATTGCTCATTAAATCGAACGAACTTTCAACCAAATTTAGATCCAATTTTTGATTAGAATGGATAGAAAATTCTAACGTCAACGGAATGTTATTTACCACATAATAACTCAAAATCTTGTTGCTGTTTTTAGTAATAATATTGCTTTTCAACTCGATAGCTTGCATGCCATTGGCTTTCAAATGCTGTATTTTAGCATCAGAAAAAACATCATAACGATTCACTTTTCGATTGGGTGTAATCACAATTTTCAAAAAACGTTGGTTGCCCACGGTTGAATCTTTGACAAATTCAATGGTTGGTTTGGCTATTTTTTTCAAAGGAGCCTCAGCCATAAATGTGAACTCTGAGCCGTATTTACTGTATAATTTATTGGTGTTTAACGGTTTTCCGTCTTTTGGATGTTCGCCCAAATATCCTTTTGTCCATTCGTCCAAATTGGTGTCGTAAGTCGCCCAATTCGCTTTGTTGGTATCGCCATTTAAAATATATACTAAGCTATTCGGTTTGGCTTTGCCATAAATGTAACCCGACGATTGGTGGGCTTTTACAAAAAATCCAAAGGCTAGTAAAAAGAAAGCTGTAGCCCAAAGTTTTTTTTGTGTAAACGAACCAAAAATGGGCAATAACAAAGTAAAGGTTAGCACACTTAAAATAGCACTTCCAACCAAAATTTTCAATCCTAAACCAACAGGAAACATCTGAATAAAGGGTGCAATAATTAATAAAGATGGTACTGCTAAAATGATATTTAAAACTGCATTCGATTTTTGTGTAAACACATAATACACCAACATCAGTGTGCTGGATAGTACCGGAATGATTAAAAATCCGGCACCTTTAAGTTGGAAGAAAACACCAACATTAATAAGCAACCAAAGCACTAACGGAGCAATCATTTGGCTCATTTCCGAATTTCGCTTTGATTCTTTTCGATATATGAAGAAACAAATCGCCAAAGTCAGACACACAAATCCATAAATGTAATCGTGGCCATTATAGGTAAATCCTTGTAAAATATCGTTGTATTGTGGATAGAATCCTAATAATAATTTCCACAAAACATAAGTTACAGCACCCGAAATGATTAATGCACCAAAAAGTGGTCCGAAGCCTCTAATAATTTCATCCATGCGCAGCAATTGCTTTCCTAAACCAATAAATACAAATGAAAACAACAGTATAAATGCTAAAATGAGCATTGGTAAAATCCATGAAAAGGGATAATGCACAAAGGCAAACGGAATACTGAAATACACTTGGTCATCATTTGAATTCAAGTTTGTTAAATCAGCATTCGAAAAATATTTCAACAATGGAAATAAATAGGAACCTTGATGTGCCAAAGTTGTCGGATCCAAATGATTGTAGGTATCTTGCATCGTATGATAGTTGAAATGACTATCAATAAAAGCAAAATTAAACCCTTGAATTTTGCCACTTTCTCTAAAAACCGTCAAGTCAGTATCATTGGGCAACATTTTGTAAATGCTATACATCAACGAATTGGATACCGGATATTGTGCCTTTCCTGTAGAAAAAGCATCTACCATTTTGGCATTTCCATCGTTGGTTTCCATCAACATATAACTTGGTCCTGACGAACCACGAGCTTCAAAGTTTAACGCCAAACCAACTTCTTTTGCCCATTGGTGCTGGGTTACAAAAAGTGCAGCGCCGTTTAATCCCAATTCTTCTGCATCTGAAAACAGAATGATAATGTCGTTTTTATGTTTCGTTTTGGTATGCAAAAAAGCACGCACACTTTCCAAAATGGTAGCTACACCACTCGCATCATCACTGGCACCATAAGAAAACGAATGTGGCGCCGAATCATAATGCGAAAGCAACAATAAAGCTTTGGTGTTCGCCGAACCTTTGATGCGTGCCAAGATGTTTTTAGAGTACACTAAAGTGCCTTTTTCGGTCATCGTAAACCCTTCTTGTAGCGAAGTTTCTAAACCCAGATTGCGCAATTCTTTTACCAAATAATTGGCTACCACATCATGATTTTGCGAACCTACGTAATGCGGTTTTAGGGTCATTGCTTTTACTTTTTCTAACGCACGTTTAGTAGAAAATTCAGAAAGTGGTGCTTCTGTAGTGTCGTAACGTTGCGGCATCATTATAAAGAAGACTCCAAAAACAAGGGCTACTAGCACCAATATAGTATATAAAGAAGTATAATTTTTTTTCATGTATGCTATTTTAATCTATCTACTTTGTACTTCATATTTCGTACGTTTAATCTAGTATTCTTTTTTAACCAACATATACAAATCGTTTTCCAACAAACGATACCCTTGATCGTATACAAAATGATAGGTATTGCCAGTGGATGTGCTCAATATATTGGTAAAAAATCCAAAATCAAAGCCTTTACTCAATAATTTCGATTTAGTAGCCTTCGATTTTCCATCGGAGTTTAACTCCGACAAAATACGGTAATTTTTACGCAATTTGTTGTTTACATTGCGCATATAATTGTTGCTGTCTTTGTTTATTTTATTATTGTAGGCATTGCGACAACCATCGCTGCAGAACTTTTTGTCCTCACGACCTACGATTTTTTCACCACATTCTAAACAGTTTTTACTCATCTTTTTATTTTTGAAGCCAATGGCTCGGGCTTTATCGGGAATCCTTATTCCTGCTTTTCGTTGTATC
The DNA here is from genome assembly GCF_057809695.1 of Flavobacterium sp. FG139. Taxonomy (NCBI): domain Bacteria; kingdom Pseudomonadati; phylum Bacteroidota; class Flavobacteriia; order Flavobacteriales; family Flavobacteriaceae; genus Flavobacterium; species Flavobacterium sp. FG139. Next base: position 77,102 of record NZ_JBMDKL010000007.1, on the reverse strand, counting down.
CCGAAGCTTCGGGATGCCACTGCTAATGAAATTCATCGAACTCCAATTAAAATCATTGAAGTAGTGAGATAATCAGGGCTAGATAGGATTTGTCTTTTCCTTTTGTTTAAAATTGCTATGAATTTCAATCTTAAATTTATATCACAATTCTTTTAAAATCAATCAAATATACTAAAATTTTTCCGTTTACAAACGTTTACAAACAATTACAACCGAAATTAAACGCTTATCAACCGAATAAAGTTTGCAGGTCGCCACAACTTTGCCTCGTCGAAAAATAACAACGACATATTCATTAACAAAAACATTTTATTAATTATTTAAATTTTAACGCCATGAGAAACAAAGTGCAATTAATCGGACACGTAGGACAAGATCCAGAAATCAAAACTCTTGAAGGAGGAAAAAAATTAGCCAACATCACCATCGCTACCAATGATGTGTATTACAAAGAAAATGGAGATAAAGTAGAAAACACCGAATGGCATAAGGTTATCGCTTGGGGAAAAACGGCCGAAATAGTAGAAAAGTACGTTACCAAAGGTAAAGAAATTGCGATTGAAGGAAAACTAACACACCGTAGCTACGAAGATAAGGAAGGCATTAAACGCTATGTTACCGAAGTAGTCGCTAATGAGTTAGTACTTATTGGTAAATAAATTTTAGTATTTAAAGCGGAGAAGGCAAGACATTTTTGTTTTGCCTTTTTTGTTTATAAGTAGAATTATTTCGACTGAAAACAAGAAGTTTTTAACACGAAAACGTTTTCGGAAGATACTAAATTAGCAACTGTCAATTTATTTAATACCTTTAGTAAACAATCCATAAAAAATTAACTTTTAGCTGATGAATAACCTCAAACAAATACTTTTACTAATGGTGTTTGGCTGCTTTTTTCAAAGCGGGTTTTCACAAGTTGGAATTAATACCACTGCACCTTTAAGTACTCTCGATATCAATGGAAATTTATCCGTTAAAGTGGTAAATTTATCTGGAAACGGATCTGGCACAGGCGGTGCAGCCGTGTTAATTTCAGATGGTGTTTACATTTCTATAAATCCAGGTGCAACGGATGATAAATTTCAGTTGCCCAATCCGGTAAGCTTTCCAGGTAGGACTTACGTAATAAGAAATATTAACAATACTACTACAGCACAATTGACAACGGCTTCAGGCTTATTATTTCCAAAAAATTCAACGGTTGGAAGTGCAAGTATTTATATGTATGAAGGTAATTTGAGAACGGTTACGGTGTATAGTGATGGCGCAAATTGGACGTATATTAATTAATCGTTCATCACTTTTTGAAGTTCGTTCACAAATTCACCTACATGGTATCCGTCCATTAATCCGTGGTGTACATGAACCGACATTGCCATCGTTTTTTTACCATTTTCATCCATCATTTTACCAAACGAAATTTTAGGACAACTGTCTGGAAAAGTAAAACTTCTTGCATGTGAAAACGAACTAAAGTTAACCCAAGGTAAAGCAGAAAAATGAATTATATTCTCAGGAAATAATCGTGTAAAAAGACCTTCTGTATTTTGTATACGCTCAATTTCTAAGGCTACAATTTCAGCAAATTCATGAATGTTTTCTGCATAATTCATAAAAGAAAAACCAAAAGTCTTATCGTCACGAAGTATGGTGGGAGAAGCATCAATTTGATCAAAAACATACACTTCGTCATTAATTATTCGATACCTAAAAGGTTCAATTTTGTTTACGGCGCTTAATGTTTTGTGTAAGTAGTACGTAAAAAAAGAAATGCCAAATTCTTTTGCTTTTTCATAAGCAATAGTGCAGTCAATTGTGGTTGTAATACCAAAAAAAGGCTCTTCCATTTGTTTAAAAAACAGAAAGTGTTCTTTTCTATTCCAAGTATCGAGGTTAAGTTTTTGTTTCATTTTTTATAGCCACAAATTGCACGAATTAGCACAAATTTCAAAGTGTTAAATTTCGCGAAAAAAGATTATTTTAATAAAATAGGTAAAACGTCGGTAATTTTTTCCAACGTTCTAAAGTTTGGATGTTCCACTTTATGACTCACTTTTTCGTGTTCCCAAGTAGTGTGAAACGGAATGTGAACGGCATGACCTCCGATTTCTAAAACAGGCAACACATCTGATTTTAATGAGTTTCCAATCATAAAAAATTCATCAGCATTGATTTCCAGACGCTTTAGCAATTTTTCATAATTTACTTCTTGTTTGTCTGCCATCACTTCAATATGATGAAAATAATGTCCCAAACCAGAGTCGTGAAGTTTTCGTTGTTGGTCTTTCAAATCGCCTTTAGTAGCTACAATAAGTTTGTATTTTCCGTGAAGTTGTGCCAATGTTTCTTCAACACCATCTAGTAATTCGATGGGTTTTTGCAACAATTCTTTTCCGTATTCCAATATCTTTTCAATAATTTCGATTGAAATAGTATTGTTGGAAATCTTCATAGCGGCTTCAATCATCGAGAGAATGTAGCCTTTAATTCCGTAGCCATACAAGTCTAAATTCTGAATTTCTACTCGAAATAATTCTTGCGATAATCCTTGTTGCGACAAATAATCGCTCATCAAGGCACAAAATTTATGCTCTGTTTCTTGAAAATAAGGTTCGTTTACAAAGAGTGTATCGTCTGCGTCGAAAGCAATTACTTTAAGATTCATGTTTTTAATTTTTTAATGCATATTCATCAACCAATTGCATCAACTCACTTTTTCTTTTATCATCCAACAACGAATAGTGAAAGGAGTTTTTAGCCAAAGTCACCAAATCGTCTTTAGATAACTCTAAGGCTTCTTGAATGGCTGTAAAATTCTGATTCAAATAGCCACCAAAATAGGCTGGATCATCGGAATTTACAGTTGCTTTAATGCCTTTGTTTAACATGGTTTTTAACGGATGATCTTTCAAATCAGTAACCACTTTCAATTCTAAGTTGGATAACGGACAAACCGTTAATGCCATATCTCTTTTGATGATTTCGTCAACTAATTTGTCATCAGTTAAGCAATTATTTCCATGGTCGATGCGAACGATTTTCAATCCATCTATGGCTTCCCAAACGTATTCGGCCGGACCTTCTTCGCCAGCATGTGCCAACAACACATAACCTTCTTTGGCTGAGGCTTCAAAAACTTTGTAGAATTTGGAGGGTGGATTTCCATTTTCAGACGAATCCAATCCCACGGCTTTTATCAAATGTTTGTAGGGTAACGATTGGTTTAACGTTTCAAAAGCGTCATCTTCAGATAAATGACGCAAATAACTCATGATTAATAATGACGAAATACCCCATTTTTGTTGCGCTTCATCACGTGCTTTTTGAATTCCGTTGATAACCGTTTCAAAGGCAACACCGCGATGGGTATGCGTTTGCGGATCAAACATGATTTCGGTGTGAAGGATATTTTCTTCGTGGCATTTGGTTAAATACGCCATCGTCAATTCGTAGAAATCTTGCTCGTTAATCAGCACACTTGCTCCGGCATAATAAATATTCAAGAAATCCTGCAAACATGAAAATTTGTAGGCTTCCTTAACTTCTTCTATCGTTTTATACGGAATTTCGATTTGATTGCGTTGCGCCAAAGCAAACATCAATTCGGGCTCAAACGAACCTTCAATGTGTAAATGCAATTCGGCTTTGGGTAATTGGGATATGAAGTTTTTCATGGTTTTTTAAATTTTTTATACATCAAATAAACGAAGGACACTAATGAAGTTAGGGCACAATAACTGAAGAAATCAATGATTGAAGTTAACCTAGCACTTTCGTCTATTAAATGAAAACAGTAATCGGCAGAAACATTTTTAGCCATTATGGCTTTAAATTCTACTTGGTCTTTATACAATGCTGAAAAATTATAAATTTCCAACAACGAAAACAAGAATAGAATCAAACAGACTACTATGACAATATAGCTTTTCATTAACTTATCAAAGCCCCATTCTCAACACCATCCGCATCTGGATTTACGAAAACCAATTTGCCTTCAGCGTTATTCGTCATCAAAATCATGCCTTGACTTTCTACGCCACGTAAGGCTCTGGGTGCTAAATTCACCAAAACCGTAACGCGTTTGCTTATTACTTCTTCGGGTGAAAAATGCTCGGCAATTCCCGAAACGATGGTACGAACATCAATTCCAGTATCGACTTTTAATACTAAAAGTTTGTTGGCTTTAGGCATTTTTTCTGCCTCTAAAATCGTTCCAACACGTAAATCTAATTTCGAAAAATCTTCAAATGTTGCCGTTTCTTTTTGTGGTTCAATCACTTTATTTTCAGCTTTATTGGCCACTTTGGTAGCTTCTAGTTTATCAATCTGTTTTTGTATTTCGGCGTCTTCTATTTGAGCAAATAAGATTTCGGCTTGACCAATTTGATGGTTTGCAGGAAGTAAATCGGTTCGTTGTGCAATATCATTCCAACCCAAATTCAAGTCAGTTTTTAAAATACCCGACAATTTGCATGCGGTAAACGGCAAAAAGGGCTCCGATAAAACACGCAGAGCCGCAGCAATTTGCAAGGCAACATACATTTGGGTTTTTACGCGTTCTGGATTTTCTTTGACCATTTTCCACGGCTCTTCATCTGCTAAATATTTGTTTCCTAAACGAGCCACATTCATCAATTCGCCTTGTGCTTCTCTGAATCGGTATCTTTCGATTGAACTCGAAATCACCGCCGGATAGGCTTTTAATTCGGCTAAAGTTTGTTCATCAACTTCAGTAAATTCATTCGGAGTCGGAACAATTCCTTCGTAATATTTATTGGTCAACACCACTACACGATTAATGAAATTGCCGAAAATTGCCGCCAATTCGTTATTATTTCTCGCCTGAAAATCCTTCCAAGTAAAGTCGTTGTCTTTCGTTTCTGGTGCATTAGACGTTAACGCATAGCGCAACGAATCTTGTTTGTCTGGAAAATCTTCTAAGTATTCGTGCAACCAAACCGCCCAATTTTTAGAAGTTGAAAGTTTATTTCCTTCCAAATTCAAGAATTCATTGGCCGGAACATTATCGGGTAAAATATACGTGCCTTCGGCTTTCAACATCGCCGGGAAAATAATGCAATGGAACACAATGTTATCTTTTCCGATAAAATGAACCAATTTCGTATCGGCATCTTTCCAATACGGTTCCCAATCTTTTCCCTCACGAGCCGCCCATTCTTTGGTTGACGAAATATACCCAATTGGCGCATCAAACCATACATACAATTTCTTTCCTTCGGCACCTTCTACTGGAACGTCTATTCCCCAATCCAAATCACGCGTTACAGCACGAGGCTTTAATCCGTCGTCTAACCACGATTTTACTTGTCCCAAAACATTCGTTTTCCAATCTTTAGCATGACCCACCAAAATCCATTCTTTCAAGAAATCATCGTATCGATCTAAAGGTAAAAACCAGTGTTTTGTCGATTTTAAAATCGGAGTTTCACCAGTTATAGTCGATTTCGGATTGATTAAATCGGTAGCATTCAAGGTCGAACCACATTTTTCACATTGGTCGCCATACGCTTCTTCATTCCCACATTTTGGACACGTTCCCATCACAAATCGATCGGCTAAAAACTGATCCGCTTTGGCGTCATACAATTGTTCGGTTACTTCTTCAATAAAATCGCCATTGTCGTATAATTTTCTAAAAAACTCCGAAGCCGTATCGTGATGAATTTTCGATGAAGTTCGCGAGTAATTATCAAACGAAATTCCGAAATCAACAAACGATTTTCGAATAATTCCGTCGTATTTGTCAATCACTTGTTGCGGCGTAATGCCTTCTTTTTTGGCTTTCATCGAAATGGCAACACCGTGTTCATCGCTTCCGCAAATGAACGCCACATCTTTTCCTTGCAAACGCAAATAACGCGCATAAATATCGGAAGGCACATAAACTCCTGCCAAATGCCCAATATGAATGGGTCCGTTGGTATAAGGCAATGCTGCCGTAATGGTATATCTCTTTGGATTTTCTAACATTGTAATTCGGTATATATACTGCAAAAATAAGCAATAGTTTTTTATTTGTAGCTATTTACTTTGTCAGTTCGCTCTTTTGGAGCTCGTGTCCAGCTATCCGTTCCAATCTTTTATTCCACAGGCTCCATAAAAGGATTTCCACTACTATCTGGGCTAGGTAAAACTTCACCATTGAAAATTCGTTAGTCGTTGTTCAAGCTTTAAAAGTAAATTTCGAACGATGAACATGAAATTTTGAAGTAAATAAATTAGGGAATCAATACAGTATCTTAGAAATCCATTCCAAAAGTTTTAAATTTCTCAAATGTGCCCCAAAATATTTCTAATAAACAGAACTTTTATACATTTGCTATTCAGACCAAAAATAAATGAAGAAATCTATTTTCTATATTCTATTCTCATTATTCTTTTCCCAACTTTATGCTCAAAAAAAGATGATTATACCACCGTACTTAAAAAAAGGCGACACCATTGCGATTGTGGCCACTGCACGTAAAAATATTGACGATAATTTAAAACCTGCTATTTCTTGGTTGAAAAATTGGGGATTGGAAGTAGTAATAGGTAAAACCATAGGGTTAGACAATAACCAATTGGCCGGAACTGATGAAGAACGAGCTGCCGATTTTCAAACTATGATGGACAATCCCAATATCAAAGCTATTTGGTGTGTAAGAGGCGGCTACGGAACCGTGCGTATGATTGATTTACTTGACTGGACAAAATTTAAACAAAACCCCAAATGGATTATAGGTTTTAGTGACGTTACGGTGTTGCACAGCCATTTGAACAATCTCGGATTTGCTTCCATTCATGGCATCATGCCCGTGAGTGCTAAAGCGACCGAAGAAGCCAAAGAAAGTTTACGCAAAGCCTTGTTTGGTGAACCGTTGCAATATACCGTTCCGTGTGATCAAATGAACCGATACGGCACTGCCAAAGGCGAATTGGTAGGCGGAAACTTATCTATTTTATTCAGTTTGTTGGGGTCCCCATCGGCGGTGAATTGTGAGGATAAAATTCTGTTTATAGAAGATTTAGACGAATACTTGTACCACATCGATCGTATGATGATGAACTTAAAACGCAACGGTTGTTTAGAAAGTTTGAAAGGCATTATTGTGGGCGGCATGACCAAAATGCACGACAATGAGATTCCATGGGGTAAAAACGCCTTAGAGATTATTGATGATGTGACTAAGAAGTACAACATTCCGATAATCTATAATTTTCCGGCAGGTCACATGGCCGATAATCACGCGCTGATTTTTGGAAAACAAGTTACATTAGAAGCCAACGATTTGGAAAGTAAAGTAGTTTTTGAATAGCTAGTTAGATGTTTTGGATTTTTTTGAGAAATCTAACAATCCAACAGTCTAACAATCCAACAATCTAAAAAATGGCCGAACACAATGAATTAGGAAAACTCGGAGAGGAATTAGCGGTAGCATTTTTGCAACATAACGGCTATGCTATTTTGGAAACCAATTGGACGTTTCAAAAAGCCGAAATTGACATCATTGCTCAAAAAGATACTATTCTTGCTGTTGTGGAAGTCAAAACGCGTTCGTCGGTAGATATGGGTTTGCCACAAGATTTTGTAAAACCAAAAAAAATCCAACTGTTGGTGAAGGCCGTAAATGAATATGTAGTTTCCAACGAATTGGATGTTACGGTTCGATTTGATATCATAGCTATTCATAAAAAAGGAACTGATTTTGAGTTGGAACACCTCGAAGAAGCCTTTTATTATTTTTAAGAATACCAGTTTATAAAACACAATAAATACCTCTGCTTTTTATAAATGTATTTGATTTTTAGTAACTTTACCCCACAATTTTTATAAAAATTAGTATGAAAAAAATCTTTACAATAGCCTCATTGTTTAGTTTTGTATTTCTATTTGCTCAAAATGAAGTAGGCAAAAAGGTGCAAGAATTAGAAAAACAAAGAACAAATTTTAAGCCGTTTTCGGTTTTACAGGTTACAGTTGCGCCACAGTATAATTTTGATAAAGTAGTTGAAAACGCTACAATCGCTACTATTAAAAACACCGTAGTTAATGATATTGTGGCCCATAAATATCCGTTTATTGAGTTAACAATTCCCTACAACGGTTCGATGGTAACTCTTGACATGTATCAAGTTAATTTGTTTGCCGAAGGATTTCATGTGGATACCGACAAAAGCAAAAACATAGCTTATGAAAAAGGAGTGTATTACCGTGGCATCGTAAAAGGCGATTATAATTCTATTGCCTCGTTTAACTTCTTTAATAACGAATTGAACGGATTGGTTTCTAATGATGAATTGACCAATTTGATTATAGGTAAACTCGGAAAAGAAGGAAATAACTCCGATTATATTGTCTATTCGGATGCTAATTTCAAAATTGCAAATGATTTTCAATGTTCAGTAAAAGACGATGAATCGCAACCTACACCTAGTTCAAATCCAACGCAAAGAGATATCAATAGTACGCGATGCGTAACCATGTATTTTGAAGTAGATTATAATTTGTTTCAATCAAACTCCAGTAATACAACAACTACTACTAACTGGATGACTTCGGTTTTTAATAATGTGCAAGCTTTGTACAATGCCGATGGGATAACCATTTCGTTGAAATCAATGTACATATGGACCACTCAAGATCCATACGAAGGTGTTGGAACTACATCGACAGCTTATTTGTATAAATTTAATGAAGTTAGGCCCGTATTTGATGGTGATGTTGGACAGCTTGTAGGCATTGATTCTGGAGGATTGGGAGGAGTAGCGGTTGGAATTAACGGATTGTGCTCTCAAAATAATTTCAGCTATTCGGATGTGAATTTTACCTATATTTCTGGTAATTTACCAGCAATACCAACCTATTCTTGGACAATTCAAGTGATTACCCATGAATTCGGACACTTATTAGGTTCGCCACACACTCATGCTTGCGTATGGAATGGCAACAATACCGCTATAGATAATTGTGCTTCTTCGGCACAAGGTTCTTCTGCCGAAGGATATTCATGTAGAACAACTCCTTTAACCATTCCATCAACTACGGTGAAAGGAACCATAATGAGCTATTGCCATTTGGTTTCAAATGTTGGAATAAAGTTTAGTAATGGGTTTGGACCTCAACCAGCTGCTCGTGTTTTGGCCGCTGTTAACGGAGGAACTTGTTTAAGTACCGATTGTGTCAACACGTGTATAAATACGATTTCATCTATTGATATTACTACTGTTTCTCCAACCTCTGCAGTTATTACCTGGGTAGATCCAGGAACATTCACCGCATGGAACATTAGGGTATATCCTTTTGGTGGAACCGCAGGCGCTTGGATACCTGTAACTACCAACAGTTATAATGTGACTGGATTAACACCAAACACCTACTATGTTGTTGATGTGAGTCCGAGTTGTACGGCTGGTTTACAAATAGGCGGTAGACAATTGATTTTTGTAACGGCAGGTGATTTTTGTAATGGCCTTCAATATACTGATTCTGGTGGTGTTGCAGGTGATTATACCAATCAAGAAACGGTAGTTAGAACCATTATACCAAATGTTCCTAATAATGCTATTGTGCTTACATTCACTGCTTTTTCATTAGAACAAGATTATGATTATGTATATGTGTATGATGGAAATACTACTGCTGCACCTGATTTAAGTGGTGGTGGATTTACTGGAACTACAATTCCAGGACCTTTTACTTCTACAGCAGCCGACGGGTCTTTAACGGTTAAATTCTATTCAGATCAAGGAGTAGTTGATTCGGGATTTGTGGCCAACATTTCGTGTACGCCAAATTTAAGTGTCAATAATTACAATGGTTATGTAGATTTTAGTTACTACCCAAATCCAACCAATGGTAAAGTACAAATAACCGCTAAAACACCAATGGATCAGATTTCGGTATACAATGTAACAGGACAATTGTTGTACAACAACACGATAAACGACTTAAATACAACAGTTGATATTTCGTCTTTTGCTGTGGGAACATACTTCTTTAAGTTAAAATTTGACGGAGATCAAGAAGTGAATTTTAAGGTGATGCGTAAGTAATACGTTCGTTATATAAAACAAAAAACCATCTACTACTAGATGGTTTTTTTTGTGGGTATAATTTTGGTTATTATGGTTCTCGATACATTTTATGTTGCGTTGCACGGCACAAAAAAGATGCGAAGAGAAGGGAACTGTTAATTTTTAACACATCGTACCGAAAGCGCACTTTTCTTTAAAGCACCACTTCGCACCACATTATCATTAAGATAATTGATACTTCTTGTCCAAGCTAAATCTACGTTAGCCGTCGCGCTCCAAAAATAAGCTACTTTAGTTTTGTCTTTGAATAAATCGGCTAAGGTATAGGTATTGGTAGCTACATAATGGAAATTCAAATAACCATCACCACCCGGAAGTGCGGTAAAGCCAGATTGGTTAGAGGTATAGGTATTGGCAGAAGCGGTCCAGTAGGTAGTCGCATCGTCTTTAAGTTTTCCACCAGCTACATTTTCGCCGCCTAAAAAGGTAGTTAATGCCGTCCACTCTGTATCGCTTGGAATGTGCCATCCAGTAGGAGCTAACCCTCTAGGGTCGTTGATAGCATACCAGTTGTATAGTTTGCCATAAATTGGTCCGTTGGCAGTATCATTTTCATAATAACACCACGCTCCAGTAGTTAAGGCGTCCCATTGAGTTACATCGGTTACTTGCGGAATTACGTCACCATTTTTGTATTTACTTACGTCTAAGTTTTTCTTCATCCATTCTTTACCATTAATCACTACAGAAGGGTAGGTTTCGCCATCAATATCGGTAACGCCATTTCCATTGGTGGCTAACATTCCCAAAGTGGTAAATGCTATTTGTGCCCCATAGACAGTGCCTTCTGCATTGGTAGCATAGGCTCTTGCATAATAGGTTGTATTGGCTAACAAAGGCGTCATAGGTACTGTAAACGTACCTGCATCGGCACCAAGAGTACCCGCAGTGTGTGCTCCTGAAATAGTTGGGTTTTGAAAAGTACTCCAACATACACCAACAGCCGTAACGGCACTACTTCCGTAAGAAGTAATAACACCAATGCAATTGGCTGAGGTAAAAGTGACGTTTAAAACGCTATAGGTTTGCACTTTTAAAGTAGCAGCATCTCCGTTGATGTCAACATTAGGATCGCTACTACTGCAACTGAATAGTAAAATTGAGGCTAATGATAAGAATAAAAACTTTTTCATAGTTAAAACATTTTTAAGGCAGGATAGGATACAAATATAAATAAATACATTTAGTGTACAACACTTTCTGCTTTTTAGGGAAATGTGCAGGGATTAACAACTTGGTTTAGGGTTGTAATATGCTTCTTTTTGTCATTCTGAGGCACGAAGAATCACATATGCTAAATACAAAGGATTATGGAGCTACTTGTGTGATGTTTCCTTCGTCAACATGACAAAGTATATGGGGTTTATATTCTATTCATCAACTCTAAGGCTTTGTTAATGCTTTTTACATTTTCAAAAGTCAATAACAAACGAAGGCCGTTTTTGGTATCTTTTTCTTTCATTTTGCACAAGTTGCTGTTGAGTTGTACAAACTGCACCATTTTCATAAAACGATTGGATTGGTAGAAATCGCTTTGTTGGTCGCCCACAAAGTAACCGACCATCTTGCCTTGTTTCATCACCAGTTTTTCAATACCAATACTGGTAGCTTTCCACTTGATGCGAATGCTGTTGAGTAAGGCGAGTGCTTCTTTAGGCAATGCTCCGAAACGGTCGATTAGTTTTTGTTCGTATTTGAGTAAGTTTTCTTCGTCTTTAATCAACGCTAATTCATTGTAAAGCGTCAAACGCTCGGTCACACTATTAATGTAGTCGTCTGGAAATAGTAATTCAAAGTCGGTGTCGATTTGTAAGTCTTTGACGTATTCTTTGGTTTCAATGTTGTTTTCAACTGGATACAAGTCTTTGAATTCGTTTTCTTTCAACTCTTCAATGGCTTCGTTCATGATTTTTTGATAGGTATCAAAACCAATATCGTTGATGAAACCACTTTGTTCGCCACCTAATAAATCGCCGGCACCACGAATCTCTAAATCTTTCATGGCAATGTTAAAGCCGCTTCCTAACTCGCTAAATTGCTCTAAAGCATGAATACGTTTTCTAGCATCATCAGTCATAGCCGAATAAGGCGGTGTGATGAAATAACAAAATGCTTTTTTATTGCTTCGTCCCACACGACCGCGCATTTGATGCAAATCGGACAAGCCAAAATTATTGGCGTTGTTGATAAATATGGTATTGGCATTAGGAACGTCCAAACCACTTTCGATAATGGTGGTGGCAACGAGTACATCAAATTCACCATTCATAAATGCTAGCATCAATTCTTCTAGTTTCTTACCATCCATTTGACCGTGGCCTACACCCACACGAGCATCCGGCACTAAGCGTTGAATCATTCCAGCTACTTCTTTGATGTTTTCAATGCGGTTGTTGATGAAAAATACTTGTCCGTTGCGTTGAATTTCATACGAAATGGCATCGCGAATCAACTCTTCGTGAAAACGAACAACATTGGTTTCAATAGGATAACGGTTGGGCGGAGGTGTCGTAATAACCGATAAATCACGCGCCGCCATTAATGAAAACTGTAAGGTTCTTGGTATTGGTGTTGCCGTTAGTGTTAACGTATCAACATTAGCCGAAATGGTTTTGAGTTTGTCTTTTACATTCACGCCAAACTTTTGTTCTTCGTCAATAATCAACAAGCCTAAATCCTTAAACTTTACGTCTTTGTTGACCAGTTGGTGGGTGCCGATGATAATGTCGACACGGCCTTCGCCTAATAATTTTATAGTTTCCGATTTTTCTTTGGCGGTTCTAAAACGGTTGAGGTAATTGACGGTTACTGGCATATCTTTCAAGCGCTCTGAAAATGTTCGGTAATGTTGGTAGGCTAAAATAGTGGTGGGTACCAAAACTGCGACTTGTTTGCCATTATCCACAGCTTTGAAAGCCGCACGAATAGCGACTTCTGTTTTACCAAAACCGACGTCACCACACACCAATCGATCCATCGGGCGATCGGTTTCCATATCGGCTTTTACGTCTTGTGTTGCCGTAATTTGATCGGGTGTATCTTCGTAAATAAAGGAACTTTCGAGTTCTTTTTGTAAATAACTGTCGGGCGCACAAGCAAAGCCTTTTTCCAATCGGCGTTTGGCATACAGCTGAATTAAGTTGAACGCAATGTGTTTGACGCGCGCTTTTGTTTTTTGCTTTAGAGCCTTCCATGCGCCCGAACCAAGTTTGTAAATCTTTGGTGGCGCACCGTCTTTACCGTTGTATTTTGAGATTTTGTGTAACGAGTGAATGCTTACATACACAATGTCATTATCGGCGTAAACGAGTTTAATGGCTTCTTGGGTTTTGCCTTCGACTTGTATTTTTTGCAAGCCGCCAAACTTTCCAATTCCGTGATCGATGTGCGTTACATAATCGCCAACGTTAAGCGAGGTTAATTCTTTGAGCGTGATGGTTTGCTTCTTTGAATACCCGTTTTTGATGTTGAATTTATGGTAGCGTTCAAAGATTTGGTGGTCGGTGTAGCACGCAATTTGGTTTTCTTCGTCTATAAATCCTTGAAATAATGGAAAGACAACCGTTTTATATTGTTTGCGAATGCTTTCGTGGTTTTCTTCATCAATTTCTTCAAAAATATCATGAAAACGATTTGCCTGATTTTCGTTGGAACAGAACAAATAATTCTTGATGCCGTTGAAGTGGTTTTCACCCAAATTGTTCAATAACAAATCAAATTGCTTGTTGAATGACGGCTGCGGATGAATGTGAAATTCGATGGTTTTATCGATGCTAAATGTAGGAGCATTGCTTAGTTCAACCACAGAAAAGTTCAATGCTTTCTTCAAAAATTGTTTTTGATTTACAAACAATTCTTCGGGTGCCACATGTTTGACAGTGGCGTCCAATTTGGCAAACGCTTCGGTAGCTTTAGCAAAAAGTTTGTCGAGTTGTTGCCCAAGCAAATCAGTATTTTGAATGAATAAAACTGTTTTTTGATCGATGTAATCTAAAAAACTTTCACGGTTTTCTTCAAAGAATTTATTTTCAACATTCGGAATAATAGCAACCTTTTTGAGCTTTTCTATCGACAATTGCGTTTCTACATCAAAGCTTCGAATGGAATCGACTTCGTTTCCAAAAAACTCAATACGATATGGATGGTCGTTAGAAAACGAAAACACGTCTACGATTCCGCCTCGAACCGAAAATTCACCTGGTTCGGTTACAAAATCGACGCGTTTAAAATTGTATTCGAACAACACTTCGTTGACAAAATCGATGGCTAATTTATCGTTTACGGATATTTTGAAAGTGTTCTTTTCGAGTTCTTTTTTGGTGACTACCTTTTCAAAGATGGCTTCGGCATAGGAAACAATCAATGCTGGTTTTTTACGCGAATTGATGCGGTTCAATACTTCAGCACGCAACAAAATATTGGCATTGTCGGTTTCGTCAATTTGATACGGACGACGGTACGAACCCGGGTAAAACAAGACATCTTGATCGTTGATGAGTTGTTCTAAATCGTTTAGGTAGTAAGCCGCTTCTTCTTTATCATTGAACAAAAGCAGCAAGGGCAATTCTGATTTTTCAAAAACCGATTGAATGACAAATGACAACGCCGAACCCAATAACCCTTTGGTGTTTATTTTGGTGTCGCGTTGTTCTAAAGCATTGGCTAAAAGTTGGACTTTGGCCGATTTTTGGTAAACCGAAGTAACGTTATTTTTACTCAAACTACTATTTTTGAATTGGTGTATTCGGAATGGCTCGGGTGGTATCTTTCATTTTGATTAAATCCGACTCGCCTTCTTCCTTTGGAATTTTACTTCTCTTTACAATTTCTTCCATTTGCAACTGCAAAAAGTCTATTTCGGTGTTGATTTCACCAATAAGCTTCACCACTTTGGCATCGGGAATTTGGTTCAAATGAATGAACAAATCCATCGATTTTATTTTGGTCGTGATTACAGCAATTCGAGCTTTAACTTGTGGTTTGTTGAATTCACCAGGAATATTCACATTCAAATCGACTACTTTTTTAGACAAAACAGAAGCTTTCTTTTGAAAAGCACCAATCGTACTTTTAGGTTTTTGATTGATTTCAGTTAAAAAAGTGCGCCATTCCATCCAATTGTTCACGATAGCTTGTGTATCCGGTTCGATGGGTGAAATATTGAAAACCCAACCGCGGTTGATGTTGTTAAAAACCACCTCTTTTTTCTTGGCTTCTTTTTGTTGTTCGACAAGAAGTTGTTTGTTGTCGTTTTGACACGAAACAAGCACTAAAGAAAACAGGAGCAGGGTTATCAATTTCAACTTCATCAGAAGATTATGGATTAGATTACAAAAATACAAAAGTAGTAGTTTTGTTTTAGAGATTTTGTGAAAGGATTTATAAATGTTGAGCGTGTTAAATTGTGGTTACTTCCAAAATAGAATACCGAAAACGTTATCTTTGTACTACAAACTAAACAAACTATGACGACTAAAATATTAATTATTGGGGCTTGTGGACAAATAGGTACCGAATTAACTACCAAACTTCGAGCGGTATATGGCAACGACAATGTCATTGCTTCCGATATAAGAAAACTCAACAACGACATCGTAAACAATGGAATTTTTGAAGTTGTAAATGCTCTTGACTACAATCAGATTGAACATTTGATTGAACAATATCAAATAACGGATGTGTATCTTATGGCGGCCTTATTATCGGCTACAGCTGAGAAAAATCCGGCGTTTGCTTGGGATTTAAACATGAATTCGTTGTTTCACGTATTGAATTTGGCGAAAGCTAAAAAGATTAAAAAAATATTTTGGCCATCGAGTATAGCGGTTTTCGGACCCACTACTCCGAGACACAATACCCCGCAATACACTATTATGGAACCTACAACCGTGTATGGGATTTCTAAACAAACAGGAGAACGTTGGTGTGAATACTACCATCATCAATATGGGGTTGATGTACGTAGTATTCGGTACCCAGGATTGATTAGTTGGACGACCGAACCAGGTGGTGGAACGACAGATTATGCCGTTGATATATACCATAAAGCCATTGAGCAAGGTACGTTTACTTCGTTTCTTTCGGAAAACACCGAATTGCCTATGATGTATATGGATGATGCTATTAAGGCTACCATTAGTATTATGCAAGCGGATGCTGATGCGATTAAAATTCGTTCGTCCTACAATTTATCGGCGATGAGTTTTACACCAAAAGAGATTGCCGAAGAGATTCAAAAACACTATCCCAACTTTACCATAGATTACAATCCCGATTTCCGTCAGAAGATTGCGGACAGTTGGCCTGCTTCTATAGATGATACTAATGCTAGAGAAGATTGGGGTTGGCACAACGATTTCAATATTGAAAACATGACCGTCACCATGTTAGAGAACTTAAAAAAGCAGAAAAAATAATATAAAACAAAAGCGCTACCCCAAGAACAAGGTAGCGCTTTCTACTCTAAACAAAAAACTCTATTGTTGAACAATCGGAGCTCTTAATGATTCTAGTACCGCAACAACATCAGCATAAAGTTGAGTATTAGCAGCAACACCGTTTTGTACGGCTGCAGCCCCAACATATCCTTCAAATTTATCGTAGTTTGCACTAGTAGACTTTACACCCATTCTTGGATTCATGGCTGGATTGTGAGCCACAGCCATTGACATTCCTGAATATACATTTACAGCATTTGTTCCTCCTGTATTGTACGAGAAGAAATCGGTTAAATTGTCAACCAATTCAGCTAAATTAGTAGTATTACCTGCGCCAACTTCACCTAAAAGTGGTGCAAAATGAGCACTTAGATTCCCTGGAGCATTCGATTGAACGTCTGCTACAATTAATCCTACCGTTGTGTTTACTACTTTACGATAGCTCAAACGTCCTGCTTCGATCATAACTCCAGCTGCTGCATCTGGATCTTGAACCAATGTTGTTCCGCCTAATCTAGCATAGATTGATGGAGTTGCTGGAGCTGGGTCTTCATTATCTTTACTACAAGAGGTGAAAACGGAGGCTCCAATTACCAATGCACATAGTGCGATTTTTGAAAACTTAGTCATAATTTAAATATTTAAAAGATTAATTAAATGTGTTTTGTACCAATTTGGTAAATTTATATTTCCAACTGTCTTTTTTCATTACAGGACAAACCGGTTGGTTCATCATATTAGCAGGAAGTATGAAACGTTGTGCTTTGTAGTTGCCTTTAGTCATTAATTCATTATATACCTTTTTGGAATCGGCAATTCGATTGTCATGAAAATAAACCACTACATTTCTTTTTACGATGATTTCACTTTTTACTCCAGCTATCGAATGTAATTTTTCTTTAATGTCGATAGTGCTTAGGGAATCAAAAGGTTTGTCAAAGTCAATACGACTCACCTGAATGGTGGCGTTTTCTTTCGGCTTGGCTGTAGCAATGTGGTACACCAAAATTACAAACAACACTAGGAAGGTTCCTAAAATGCTGAATAATGCGATTTTTACTTTTCTATGGATTTTCATTTGTTCTTGTGTTTGTTCTTGTTTTATGGATGGAGTTACGAGAAAAGGAAGTGGTTGGTTTTTTAGAACATAAAAAAAAGCCCCAATAATGGGAC
Organism: Flavobacterium sp. FG139; assembly: GCF_057809695.1. NCBI lineage: Bacteria > Pseudomonadati > Bacteroidota > Flavobacteriia > Flavobacteriales > Flavobacteriaceae > Flavobacterium > Flavobacterium sp. FG139. The sequence goes on along the minus strand of NZ_JBMDKL010000007.1, from coordinate 59,394 downwards.
TTTTAACAGTTTTTGTAGTATAATTAGTTCTTTTTAAGCTTTTCAATTAAAGCATCTTCTATAGGAGCCTTGGTTTTTACGACTTCGTTGGTAGTGTCGTTTGGAATAGTCATGGACAATACATAATGTTGAATCATCCATTTGTTTTTAACTTTAATCAACACGCCCGAACCGCGACAAATTTTCATTTGGGTGTTTAACAATTCATCAAACCAAGCGGTTTTGCCGTCTTTAGCGAAATAAATATGCCTTTCTAAGGCGGTAAAGTTCCATGCTTTGCCTTTGTCAAAATAGGGTTTGGCAAACTCTTGAAATTGTTTTTTATTCCAATTTTCAGTAGCATCAGTGCCAATAAAAATGGCGTCGTCACTCAAAGCATTAAAATAGTCGGTATAGTTGGCGTTAGCTGCAGCTTTGTGCCAATTATTGAGAAGGGTGTTAATTTGTGTTTCGTTATTTTGAGCAAAACCAGAAGCGATGCAACACAAGAGTAGGAGTAAACACTTTTTCATAATCTTAAATTTTTATAAAAATACAAAAAAATAGGATTGTTATTGAAATTGATAAGTTTGTTGGTTTTAATCAGAACTTCTCTCCATGTTGCGACATGTCCAACCCTAAATCTTCTGATTCTTCGGTTACGCGAAGTGGAATGACGAAGTTGGTTGCTTTGAATAGTACAAATGCGCCGCCAAATGTAAATGTAGATACTAATACTAAAGCCATCATGTGATGGCCAAACACATGCCAACCGCCATGAAGTAAACTTGCATTTTCTCCTTGAGCAAAGATGGCTGTTAAAATCATACCCATAATTCCGCCTACACCATGACAAGCAAATACATCTAAAGTATCGTCAATTTGTTTTAATTTTTTCCAATACACCATTTTGTTAGAAACAATGGCACCAATAAAACCAAAAAAGATACTCTGTGGAATGGTAATGTATCCAGCGGATGGTGTGATGACCACCAAACCTACAACGGCTCCAATACACGCACCAAGAGCCGACACTTTTCTACCATTTAATCGGTCAAAAAACACCCATGTCATCATGGCTGATGCTGATGCGATAGTGGTTGTAGCAAACGCCATTGCTGCGGTTGCGTTGGCGGCTAAAGCTGAACCTGCATTGAAACCGAACCAACCGAACCATAACAAACCAGTGCCTAATAAGACAAACGGAATGTTAGTTGGAATGTGTTCGTTGTTTTTTCGTTTCCCTAAAACAATAACTCCGGCTAATGCTGCAAAACCTGCACTCATGTGCACTACTGTACCTCCAGCGAAATCCTTTACGCCAAAGTAGCTACCCAACAGGCCGTGAGGATGCCATATCATGTGGCACAAAGGCGCGTAAATACATAACGTAAACAAACAAATAAATAAAAGGAAGGAGATAAAGCGAATGCGTTCGGCTAGGGCTCCGGTAATGATTGCAGGTGTAATTACAGCAAATTTCATTTGAAAAAGGGCAAAAAGGACGAATGGTATGGTTGGCGCCATGGTTTTATGGGGTTGCATTTCAACTTGATCAAAAAAAGCAAAGTCCAACGGATTGCCAATGAGTCCGTAGTGGGTATGGTTGATGGTAATACCCAGTGGATTGCCAAAAGACAAGCTAAAACCAACGGTTACCCATAACAAGCTTACTACTCCCAAGCAGATAAAACTTTTAAGCATGGTTGAGATGACGTTTTTCTTGCCCACCATACCGCCATAAAAAAACGATAGACCAGGAGTCATCAACAGGACCAAGCACGAAGCAGTGAGTAACCACGCTACATCGGAGGTGTTGATGGTGTCTGTTGTGTTAAAATTAGTACCAGCCGATTGGTGTTGCCAAAACAAACCAGTAAAAGCCACTATGGTAATGATGATGAAAGCCGATATCCAACGTTTTTCTAGCGCCATTTTTATTATAATTTTATATAACCCCTAAAATATAGGGGTAAAATTAAAAAAGAATGCCAATATAAACTGTTTTTAATATAAAAAAATGGGGTGTATATTCTATTTTTATCAAAAAAAAGATATTGTCTGTGTTTTTTTGATGTTTTGAAAAAATTAGATTGTTTAATCTGATAATGTTTTAATAAAAAAACCCAACATCGCTGCTGGGTTTTTACTGTATAGTGGTTTGGGTTTACCAAATTTTTACACGTTTGTCTGGTGCCAAATATAACGAGTCTGTTGGCTTTATGTTGAAGGCTTCGTAGAATTCGGGTACGTTGCGTACTACACCGTTGATGCGGAATTTGGCAGGCGAGTGTGGATCACCAGCTACTTGACTGCGCAGTGATTCTTCGCGTTGTTTGTCTAGCCAAACTTGTCCCCAACCTAAAAACACGCGTTGCATGCCAGTGTAACCGTCCATTTTGGGAGCTTCTTTTCCGTTAAGGCTCATTTTGTAGGCTTTAATGGCAATGCTCAATCCACCTAGGTCACCAATGTTTTCACCAAGGGTAAAGGCACCGTTTACATTCAAGTCTGGAAATACTTTAAAGCCATTATACTGAGCTACTAAAGCAGCAGTTTTAGCTTTAAATGCTTTTAAATCGGCTGGAGTCCACCAATCACGCATTACGCCATCGCCATCAAATGTAGCGCCTTGATCGTCAAATCCGTGTCCAATTTCATGTCCAATTACGGCACCAATACCACCATAATTTACAGCGTCATCGGCTTTTAAATTAAAGAACGGAGGTTGCAAGATAGCGGCAGGAAATACAATTTCATTTAATGATGGATTGTAATAGGCATTTACGGTTTGTGGTGTCATGCCCCATTCGGTTCTGTCTACAGGTTTTCCTAATTTGTTTAGCATACGATTGTATTCGAATTCAGTAGCTCTTTGCGCATTGCCATACAAATCGTTTTTTACTACTTTCAAGGATGAGTAGTCTCTCCATTTGTCAGGATATCCAATTTTAATCATGAATTTATCTACTTTAGCCAAGGCTTGTTTTTTGGTGGCCGGACTCATCCAATCTAATTTTTTGATGCTTTCGGCATAAGCTTTCAAAAGATTTTTTACCAATACCGTCATGCGTTCTTTGGCTTCTGGCGAAAAGTGTTTTTCTACATACACTTTACCTACAATTTCGCCTAAGCTGCTGTTTACATTGTTTACAGCTCTTTTCCAATCGTCTTCTTGTTTTTCTGTTCCGTACAATACTTTACCATAAAATTCAAAGTGCGCTTTGTCTAAAGAAGTGGTAAGATGTGTAGCTGTATTATTAATTAAACTCCATTTTAAATAGGTTTTCCAAGTATCTAATGGCGTATTTTTGATGATGTTGTTCAAGCTTTTGGTATATTCAACTTGCGAAACCACCACAATTTTTTGTTTTTCAATACCAGCCTTAGTTAGCATGGCATTCCAGTCAAAATCGGGCATTAACGTCTTTAAATTCTTGATTTCGTATTTGTTGTATAATTTAGCGGTTTCACGTGTCAACTCTTTAGTCATGTGATTTTGTGCTAAAGTAGTTTCCAATGCCATAATTTTAGTAGCACTTTCTTTTGCATTTGGCATGCCACTTAATTGGAACATGTTTTCAATGTGTGCTATATATTTGGCACGAACGTCTACCATTTTAGCATCATTTTGTAAATAATATTCACGTTCTGGAAGTCCTAAACCACCTTGCCAAGTCATTAAGGTATATTGATTCGGGTCTTTAAAATCTTGAGTTACCGATATAGAAAAAGGCGATGCAAGTCCAGTTCTGTTGGCTACACCAAAAAAGGCAGCCAAATCTGAATAATTAGCAATAGCATCGATGGTTTTTAATTCGGGTTGAATAGGACTGATTCCTTTGGCGTCACGTTCTTTTCTGTTCATATAAGAAGCATAGTAGTCGCCAATTTTTTGTTGGTCGGAGCCTTCGGCAAAACCACCTTTTGAGGCTTCTTCAATTATAGCTTTAACGTCTTTTTGCGATTGATCATACAACATGTCAAAGGCTCCATAAGAAGATTTGTCGGCTGGAATTTTGGTGTTTTTCATCCAAGTCCCATTAACATATTCTTGAAAATTGTCACCAGGTTTTACGAGAGTATCCATGTTTTTTTTGGTGATACCCGAAACCAGTGGTTCTTTTTTCTCGCACGATACCATCAGTATGGTGGCGGCAAACAGTGTGATTTTAAAGTTCTTCATAAGTGTTAGTATTAGTTTGTTTTGTAAATGTAGTGATTTATTGATTAGTTGTTGGTATGGCGTAATTGTTACAGCAACTGTTGGAGTTCTGTATTTTGATGGTTTGGTGATAAGCAACAACAAAAGCCCCAATCCTTAAAAGTTGGGAGCAGCGTTTACTTTTGTGCTTTTGTGATGGGTTATTATGAAGAGGCCCGTTCTATAATAGCTGTTTTTAATTCAATGGTTTTTGGAACGAAAGGTTTTAAATCTCTTCTTTCGTTTATTTCTTCGAGAAGTAAGTTAAATGAGGTCACGCCCATTTCGTAGCCAGGTTGGTCTACGGTGCTTAATTTAGGAGTAATAACTTGTCCCATAAACCAGTTGCTGAAACCAATAACTTTGACTTGTTGCGGAATGGCAACATTAATTTCGTTGAGGTAATTGATAACTCCAATAGCTACAATATCGGTCACACAGAAGATGCCATCAACATCCTTGTGATCGGCCATAATTTCTTTGGCAAAATCATAGCCTTCCTCAAATTCCGATCCTTTACAGGTGTATACAAGGGTTTTGTCAAACGGAATATTGTGTTTTTCAAGGGCTTTTTTGTATCCTAAAAAACGGTCAATAGCATTTTGTGGGTTTACAGGTCCGCGAATGTGTGCTATTTTTTTACATCCTTTGTTGATGAGGTGTTCGGTGGCATCAAAGGCTGCTTTTTGGTCGTTAATTATAACTTTAGAGCAGTTGATAAGTTTGGATATTTTATCAAACATTACAAATGGAATGTCTTTACGAATAATTTCTTTTAAGTGTTCATCATCGTTAGATTCATTAGAAAGTGACAATAAAATACCATCAACGCGTTTGTTCATTAATAAATCTACTTGTTTTATTTCTAGTTCTTTAGATTCGCTAGATTGTAGGATAATTACAAGATATCCACTTTTTTCGGCTTCGGCAATGATGCCTTTAATAACATTGGAGAAAAAATGGTGGACTACTTCAGGAATGATTAATCCTATGGTTTTAGATTCTTTGGTCCGAAGATTTACGGCAAAACTATTGGGAGTAAAATGAAGCGACTTTGCCATATCTAAAACAGCTTTTTTAGTCTTTTCACTAACGTCGGGATAATTTTTTAAAGCTTTAGAAACTGTGGTAATAGAAATTCCAAGTTGTTGTGCAATTTCTTTTAAGGTAACATCTTTCATTAATTCTTAATAGCGTATAAAAACAATAGAATTTTAAAGTAAATTTTTCATGTAATGTAGAAATAATAATTAAAATTTCAATTGTTTAATTAAAATTTATTTTGGCAATTAGTCATAAAGCGCTATCAAATTAATATCAAAAATAGGGTTTTATTAAAAAAATGTTAAAATTGCTTTATTTATAGTTTCTCAGAAAATAAAAAAGCCAATTCAAATTAAATAATATGAATTGACTTTTTATGAATTAAATAACTATATAGATAAGAATTAGATGATAAAAAGTAAATGTTTTTATCAAGATTTTAATTTTTAACAAAAAAAGACGTTGTTTACAAATAAAGGTTTATCCTGTAATTCTGATTTTAGGTGGCCGTTGGATACTTTTTTACATTGTATTTACTGGCTACTACCAAAGCTCCAGTAATTAACACAATGTTTTTTATAATGTATTGTCCAACCAACGAAGGACGATAGGGAAAGACATCAAAACAGGCTTTTTCTACGATAAACATTGGAAAAAAGGTCACCATCATGTGTAACAACAACAAAACTATCGTGATGGGTATGAAGCGTTTAATAAACAATCCCAATCCGATTATTATTTCGCAAACACCTAAAATAGGAATAAAAATTTCAGGTTTAAACCAATAAACGGTTTTTTCTACTAATTCCTCAGCCGGACTAATACCAACAACTTTTAAAGCGCCAAACCATATATATACAATAGCGAGTGCAATTCGTAAAAGTGTGATGCTGTGTTTTTCCATAGCAGTACTTAACTTAGAATAGCAGGTATTGAATGTTGTAATCATGATGTTCTGTTTTAAAAATTATTCAGCACCATCAATTAAGGCGCGTTGCACGGCATAGTTTCCAACGGTTTTACCCAATTGCAATCCAGCTTCACAATCACTTCGATAATGAATAGCACCATACAATCTCGACATCGATGCTTCATTGGCCATGGCTTCAAATTCTTGTGCTCTCGACGGAATAACATGTGATAAAAAAGTTGCCGCAGCACCACTAAACGTGGAATGTCCGGATACATATGCTGGAAAGTTAGGTACACCAGTTAATGTTTTAATAGACGGATCGACTTGGCAAGGTCTAGGATTGAAATAGTGGTATTTGGTATCCCAACAGCAAATAGCAGCATCCATCATTGAGATGTTTAAAAGTGCCATATTTCGCGCCCATCGTACTTCACTGAAATATTGGTATACAAAAGCTTCATTAGCAATAGCGTTCCAATGTCCTGGAGGGGTATAGGTTCCTACACCATCTGCCCAGAAGCTTACAATTTTCATATGCTCTCTACTCGCATCGTTGCTGTAACTTTTGACTTCGTTTAATTCATTTAAAAATTGTTGTGAATTGGTTGATGGTGGTGGTCCTGGTCGGCTTGCTACCACATTTGCTGGAGTCATCAAAAATGATTTTACATTTCCAAACAATGGCAACATTGGAGGTCTTGCAGGTATGTCTAAAGATCTCCAAGGAGTTTCTCCGTTAGCAATGGCATTGGTTTCTAATTGTGTCCAAAGCGTTTGATTTCCAATGGCAGCACCTGCACCGTCGGTAGATGCTTTTGTTATGAATTTAGCAGCAATAGCCCTTCCTAATGTTACACCAGCATCAACATCACTGCGTACGTTGGCACCAGAAATGATTCGGTATAATTTTTCTTCATCAGCTTTTTGTTGTATGTAAGCGATTTCTGTTGGGAATAATAGTTTTAAAATTTCTACGGTTACTCCAGCCAATACTCCATCTTCTGAAGGATAAGAAGGCAACGGACTTTTAGGAACTAATACCGAAAGCGTATTGTCAACTACAAAAGGCGCATCACGGTGATATAAGGCTTTATAATGCCATGTAGCCACCATAGCATCATATTGTGCTGCACTCACATAAGCATAGGCACGAGCTGCAAAAGGTGGGTTCGAAAAAGGGAATTGTGGATTGGCAAACGGATTGGCTGCCGAAGGAGCTGGATAGGTACCGTCTTCGTTTTGATAGGGTGGACGGTTGTGGCGCGCCACTAAAGTTTGCATGATCTCATTCCAACGCAATACACCACCTGCACTCCAATAATCTACAATGCGTTGTTGTTCGTCAGTAATGTTGGCTTGGTAGCTTTTAATTTCATTAATTTCGGCTTTATAAGCACTAGATGTCGTAGCTGTTGGCGCTGGTAGTGGAAATTCATCAGGTGCTGTTAAGAGAAGTGTAGACCAGGTTCCAGCATTTGCATCAGGATTGGTTGGGTTAAGTTGAGGGTATTGCATATTGCGTTCAACTAAATCGTCGTTGCACGAAATAGAAATTCCGAACATTATTGCTAAGCAACTTATTGCTAGTAATTTATAAGTATTATTTTTCATCTGTAGCCGTTTTAATATGGGTTTTATTGAAATCGAAAATATAAAGTAATCCGCCAGAAATGGCATTGGATTGTCCTACGTTTCTTCCGTTGGTAACGTGGTTGTATGCTGCCACAACGGATAATCCAGGAAGTTGAGGGAAATAGTATTTGGCACTGAACCCAACTTTGGTCATGTTCATGGTGTTGCTAGGGAAAGGCATGTTATTGCTGGTAATGTCAAAACCACCTTTTTGTGTAGTCCAAGTATCCACCACTGCTTCAGCAATCAATCGATTGGTTCTGTATCCCAAACGAGCATTGAAAGTAATTGCATCGGGTAAATTTACTTCGTTGGTATAATGCATTTGGTCAGAATAGTAGGTATTTCTATCAATAGTGATGTTTGATCTTTTAGCATAGGCACCTGATACGGTTGTAAATAAATCGCCAAATTGATAATCACCCATAAGACGAAGCATAGCTACTTTACTGTGTAAACCAATACTTAAAGGAAGATAATCGGCTACATAATTGCTTGTTGGAAACGAATAGCTTCCAATGGTGTAAAAAGAAAGCGAACTGTTTTTAAACGATTTTTCATAAGGCATGTATTTCACGGTTAAGGAAGCATCTTGCATTCCTTTTTGTCCAATCATGGTTCCAGCAGATGCTTTGGTGGTTACATAAGGCAAGCTGAAGATTACATTTAGCTTATCGGTTACACCATAATTGGCATTAATGGCTGTTTTTTGAGTAGAAACCGTTCCCATATTTAGGTTTTCACGGTAAAAAGTTCCTTCCCAGTATTTGTCCCAACTACTGTATTCGTAGGTAATCCCGGTACAAAGTTGTTTTTTTTCCATCATGATGCCGTCAATTTCAGTTTGAGCATAGAAGGTTTGTCCCGCAGTAAGCAGGAATAAAAGATATAGTTTTTTCATTATTTTAGTGTTATTGGTTTTGGATTTCCATCATAATTTCGATTGAAAATGAGGAATAGGATTAAGACTTATATTTATCTCTATAGCAATACTTTCTAGCAGCAACTGTAAGAATCAGAATGATTGTCCAATAGATTAATTAGAGCTCTTATCATTTATCTCAAAATACCATTCGCATTTTAATAACTAACTTTTTCTACTATTATAAATCAAAAGTTAAAATGGAATCATTTCTTGAAATACGTCAACCAACATAACACCCTAATTTGAGATTCTCAACTAAATCAAATTATGGTTTCGTTAATGTAACGGACAATCATCAGATCACAGCAGTAGCCGTGAATGTGTGTTCTATTAAGAAATAAATAGAAGTGATGATGTTGGTTTGGGAGGACCATAGGCGAGTGTTTTGTATCCGGCGTGTAGCCTGCCTTTTGGATGCGAATCGTCACTAAGAACTGCCATTGAGGTTTTTAAGGCAGCTTCTTTACTGTAGTAATGAGAAGGAATATAATCTTTTATGACGGATTTAAATAGTTTTTCAAGGGGTTTTTTAGACAAGGGTGCATTCTCGTATAGGTCGTTGTCCACTAGTTTTTTAAGACTAACTTCTGCAGCAGTTTGTTGTTTATTAGGTAAATAATACAAACTGATGATGTTGTCTTTGATGCGTTTTTTAAAGACGTGGTATACGTTTTTATTGATGACTACATTTTCGTTTACGTATTCAAAATCGGTGTCATCCATAAAGGAATAAACCGATGCATTTAGTTTGATAACTTTAAAATTTTGATTCGTACTTTTTTGCACAGCACTTACCCAAGCTTGCTCTTTTTCAAGAGAAACCAGCAAATAATAACCCACTACATTATACAAAAATGTAGAGGTTAGTATTAGGATTAATAATGCTGATGCGATTTTTTTCATCTAATTTTTAATTCAGTTCTAAAATAACAGCCTCATAAGGTTTTAAAATTCCGGTACTGCTAGCGTTGGTATAATTGCCTAATAATACTTTGGCGTTGTTTAATTTTAAATCGGATTTCAATTTGGCTTCATGGTCTGTAAAGTTTAATAAAACCATAATTTTTTTACCGTAAAGTTCTCTTGTATAAGCAAATATAGCAGGATTTTCTTTATCTACCAAACTATATTTTCCATAAATTAATATGGGATTGTTTTTTCGTAAAGCGACTATTTTTTTGAAATAGTTTAGTGTAGAGTTAGGATCTTTTTCTTGTGCTTCGGCATTGATTGAAGTGTAATTTTGATTTACTTTCAACCACGGTTTACCTTGAGAAAAACCAGCGTTTTTAGAGGCATTCCATTGAAAAGGTGTTCTACCATTTTCTCTAGAAGTTTGTTTCCGGTCTTCTAAATACGCTTCTAAATCGCCTCCATTATTTTTTAAATATTCATATCTATTTCGGGTTTCCACATCGTTGTAATCTTCAATGTTATTAAAACGAATGTTAACCATTCCTAATTCGTCTCCTTGAAAATAGTAGGAGGTGCCGCGCATCGTCATTACAAAAGTGGTTAGCATTTTAGAGGAAATTTCACGGAATTTTTCGGTATCATTTCCAAATTTACTTACCATTCTAGGTTGGTCGTGATTGGCTAAGAAAATAGACAACCATCCTTTGTCTTTAAAGGTTTCATCGTATCTTGAAAAGATGTCTTTGTATTTTACCAATCCAAAGTCTAAAACGTGTTTACCCACATCAACACTTTCAAAATGATAAGCCATGCTCAATTCTTTTCGGTCTGGATCTACAAATTTTAAGGCCGCTTGTGGGGAATCGCCAGCGCCTTCTGAAACGGTCATCACGTTAGGATATTTGCTCAATACTTCACGGTTCATTTCTTGAATGTATTCGTGCAAGTGCGGACCATTACCATAGTATTTTATAATTTCTGTTGGATTTCCTAGAATTTCTTTAGGCAATTCTGGAAAGGTATCGTCTTTTGAAATGAATTGGAAAGCATCCATACGAAATGCGTCTACGCCTTTATCTAACCAAAACTTCATGATAGCATATAGTTCTTGGCGTACTGTAGGATTGTTCCAATTTAAATCGGGTTGTTTTTTAGAAAAATAATGTAAGTAATATGAATCTGTGGTGGCATCATATTTCCAAGCATTGCTATTTACATCAAACCAACTCCAGCGGCAAGGAGGCGTTCCTTTTTCGGCGGGCCACCAATAGAAGTAATTACGGTATTTGTTGTCTCGAGATTTTCTGCTTTCTTGAAACCAATAATGTTCATCACTACAATGATTAAATACCAAATCCATTACTACTTTAATGCCTCGTTCGTGCATACCTTTTAGCAACAAATCGAAGTCTTCCATGGTTCCAAAATCCTTCATGATTTCACGATAGTTACTAATGTCGTAACCATTATCATCATTAGGAGATTCATAAATTGGGTTCAACCACACCGCATCAATTCCTAGACTTTTGATGTAATCCAATTGAGAAATAATTCCTTTTAAATCGCCAATACCATCACCGTTACTGTCTTTAAAACTTCTAGGGTATATTTGATAAATTACGGCTTCTTTCCACCATTTTTTTTCAAGAGCGTCAACAGTTGATTTGGATTCTTGAGCCGAACTATTTTGCGATGATAATGCCATAAAAAGGAATGCTATATAGGTGATTTTTTTTAAGTTCATAATGGTGTTATTTGAATGAAATCCAAGTTAATTTGTGCCAAACATATTCTAACGGACCTTGCTTGTGTGTTTTAAGCCACCAAGTACAGAAAGCAACATTCAGTAAAAACAAAAAGATACCAATAAAAAAACAGAACAGGGCTCCAGTATATTGATACAAACCGAAACCATATTTGTAATATAATGTTGATCCCACAATAGATTGTAGGATGTAATTAGATAAACTCATTTTTCCAAATGGAATTAGTTTTGATAATAAAGATTGCATTTTGGTAGCATGGTACAATAGTACAAATGAAGCAATCCAAAATAAAGTCATAGCAAAGTTAGACCATGACATAAATATGGTTTTTAATTCAGCTAAGGCATATGTATTACTTTCAAAATCAGGTAAATAAATTAAAAAAATAAATAATGGAATGAATGCGATAATGGCTACTCTCAATGTTATTTTCCAAAAAAACATAATGCTTTCGGTTTTCATAAACAATTGTTTTCTGCCAGCTAACATTCCTAACAAAAATAAACCTGGTGCCTGAAAGAACCTTCCGTTTTCCCACGACCAAAGTAAGGAAGCGATTTTACCTTTAGTAATATCGCCAATCATATAATCCCAAAATCCACCGTGATTCATATAGTATGCAATATCTTTATAATAACTTTCTGATAGGTTTGGAGCAGGAATATAATCAGGATGGTATAGCAAGTAGATGTATTTCCCCCATTCTAGAGGTTGAAACAACAGTAATAAAGCAATTCCTAAAACTGTTTTGTTGCTTAAATTACAAGTAGGAATTAAAATCAATCCTAAAATAGCATAAAGCGTTAAAATATCTCCTTGGTAAAAAGCAGTATTGATAAATCCAAAAACTAATAACAGCATCATGCGCCAAAAGAAGCGACCTCTAAAGTCTTTTCCTTGTTTGTTTTGGTTGTCATTTTGAATGTAAAAGCTAAATCCAAATAAAATTGCAAATATGGCATAGGCTTTTCCACCAAAAAGGAAATAACCTGCTGCCATGAAATTGGCATCTAAGTTTTTTAGCCATTCAGGAAATTGAATGGGTTCGTAAACAAATTCAAAGTGTTCCATATTGTGTAACAAAACAATACACATAATGGCGAAACCTCGCAAGGCATCGACTACTTCAATTCGGTTATTTTTTAGTGTAAGATTCATTGTTTTAAGGCCAAAATCAAAACAAAAATGGCTTATATACCAGCTTTAATGTGATTTTAAATATAAAAACCGCTGACAATTTATATAATAATCTGAAAGAAACATCCGATTGATTCTAATACAGTTGCATAATAAAACCGAAAACGTTTTCGATTGCTACATAATTACACTTTTGACAATTATCTTAAATATAAAAAAAATAAATGATAAGTTTGAGGATAAAATATTCCTAAATTATGAAATTCAAACTAGTAGCGTTTTTATATTGTGCCACATGGTCTGTTTTGAGTCAAAACAAATCAGACGAATGGCATTTAACGGCTAATTCACGTCAAAATTATTTTGGTGTTGCCATGGCTAACGGTCAAATCGGAATTGTTACCAATGACGAGCCGCTTAAAACCAAAGAGATCATCCTAAATGGGGTGTATCAACCTAGTCCTGAAAATGGCATCAGTAAAATTGTACGTGGTATTGAGTTTTTGAATTTGCATTTGAGTATCAATAACGAAATGATACAATCCAATACTATCGATAATTGGAGTCAAATCGTATCCATGAAAGAAGGTACAAGTACGGTTTCATTTTCGTTTAAAGACTATGCTAACATTGATTATACGATTTTGGCCAACCGAGCCATTCCGTATTCGGCGATGGCCATTGTCGAAATTACCCCCAAGAAAGATATCGAGATTTCAGTCAATAATTATATGGTGGTTCCCGACGAATTGAAAGAAGCTAAAAGGCAGTATCGTGTGTTAAAAGACAATCAGTTTTTGATGCCTGTTTTTGGAACTTCAGCCAAAACAATGAACGGAAAAGTGACTATTGCAGCTTCCACCACTTTTTTATTTGATGGAGAAAAAGAAACGTTGAAACAAACAGGAGATGAAGTTGGTTTTACCAAAAAATTAGTAAAAGGAAAGAAATATAGATTTGCAATAGCAGGAGGAATTTGCACGTCCAAAGATATCACCGATCCATTAAACGAATCGGAACGTCAACCCATTTTTGCGTTGCAAGAAGGAATCGATAAATTGGTAGAACGACACAAACAAGCTTGGTCAGAATTGTGGAACACAGGTGATATTCAAATTGAAGGCGATTTGGATGCACAACAACGTGTTCGCTTTGCTTTGTATAATTTGTATTCGTTTATCCGGCCAGAAACTCGTCAAAGTATTGCCCCTATGGGATTGTCGTCTCAAGGGTATAACGGTCATATTTTTTGGGATTCAGAACTTTGGATGTATCCAACATTATTGGCCTTGCAGCCTGAATTGGCAAAATCGTGTTTGGATTACCGTTCGGATCGCTTGCAAAAAGCCAAACAAAAAGCCACTATTTATGGATACAAAGGTGCTATGTTTCCATGGGAAAGCGACGATACTGGAGAAGAAGCTACCCCAACTTGGGCGTTAACAGGTATTTTTGAACAACACATAACCGCCGATGTTGCCATTGCTTTTTGGAATTATTATGCCTTAACTCAAGACAAATCGTGGTTGCGAAGTGAATTTAAGGTTTTGAAAGAGACAGCCGATTTTTGGGTAAGTCGCGTAGTTAAAAATGCAGATGGAAGCTATTCCATTTTAAATGTGGTAGGAGCCGATGAGTATGCACAACATGTGGATGATAATGCCTTTACAAATGGGTCTGCTATTGAAGCGTTGCGCAACACAATTAAAGCTGCTACTATTTTAGGCGAGCCTGTTAATCCTAAATGGGTAGAAGTTTCAGATCATATTGTAATTCATAAAGAAAATGGCATTACACAAAATTACAAAGGCTATACGGGTCAAATCATCAAGCAAGGCGATGTCAATTTGTTGGCTTATCCGTTACACATTATTACTGATAAAGACCAGATTATAAGAGATTTGGCGTACTATTCTGAAAAAGTAGATAAAAAAGACGGTCCAGCAATGGCTCATGGAATTTTATCGGTTTTATATGCGCGTTTGGGCGATAGAGATAAAGCTTATGAGCATTTTGTAAAAGCGTATTTGCCCAATAGTCGTCCGCCATTTGGAGTATTCTCAGAATCAGCCAACAGTAATAATCCTTATTTTGCCACAGGAGCAGGTGCTATGTTGCAAGCGATACTTTATGGTTTTGGAGGCGTAGAACAAACCGATTCTGGATTAAAATTCAACAAAGGTATTTTGCCTAAACAATGGAAATCATTGAAGATAATTGGTCTTGGAGTAAACAATGAAACCATTTTTATAAAAGAATAGTTTCAAGAATATTCAGTCATAATCCCTTCTGTTTGGATGATTTTTCATTAAAACAGAAGGGATTTGTAGTTAAATTTAGTTCAAAGTACTCAAAAGCCTTGAAAACCGTACAATTTTCCCAAAATTTTCTAAAAAAAAGAAGATAATATTTTTTTAAAACTCTTTTTTTATACATATAGTATTTTTTTAGTACTTTTTTTATGTAATTCATTATCAATCGAAAACGTTTTCGGAATTTCGAAAACGTTTTCGATATAAGGTTTCTTAAAGTTTTCATAAAATTAAATTACGTTTGGTTTTATATTATAAATCAATTTATTAACTAACCTATTTATTACGTATGAAAAATAGTCTACTCAAGGGCTTTTTAGTATTTCTAACGATGTTTTTTTCGGGTTTTGCATTTGCACAAAATGTGACGGGAAAAGTGTCAGACAGTAAAGGACCGTTACCAGGTGTAACAGTTACAGTTAAAGGAACATCTAACAGCCAATTAACAGATTTAGATGGAAATTATGCAATTAAAAATGTAGCTTCAGATGCAGTTCTTGTATTCAGTTACATTGGTCTTAAAACCCAAGAAATTAAAGTGGCTGGAAAAACGTCGCTTAACGTTACTATGGGAGAAGACCTACAAGAGTTAAAAGAGGTAGTAGTTATTGGTTACGGTTCTGTTAAAAAGAAAGATGCAACAGGCGCTGTAGATCAATTAAACTCTAAGAATTTTGACAACATTTCTGCAACTTCACCAGCAGATTTATTAAGAGGTAAAGTATCAGGTGTACAAGTTACTTCTTCAAGTGGTGAGCCAGGAGCTGCGTCTTCAATCAGAATTCGTGGAAACTCGTCTATCCGTTCTGGAAATGGACCACTTATCGTAATTGATGGTGTGCCATTGGATGGTGGTGATATCTCTGCAGGAGGAGATGATTTATTAGGTACTTCAACAGCAAGAAACCCATTGAACTTTGTGAATCAAAATGATATTGAAAGTATGACCATCCTTAAAGATGCATCTTCAACAGCAATTTATGGTTCTCGTGGTGCCAATGGTGTAATTGTTATTACCACTAAAAAATCAAAATCGAAAGAACCACAATTGAATTTCAGTACAAACGTAACTTTCAGCAAATTTTCAAGTAAATTGGATGTGATGGATAGTAATACTTTTGTAAGAAATGGTGGTACAGATACAGGTTCAAGAGTATACAACTGGAAAGACGCTGTTTTACGTGGTGGATTAACAGTGAACAACGATGTTTCGTTTTCAAAATCGACAGAAAATTCAAGTACTCGTTTATCATTCGGAGCTTCTAATACAGAAGGTATCGTTAAAAACACAGGTATTGATAAATATACATTCTCTTTAAACAACACTAACGATTACTTTGGTGGAAATTTAAAAATCGAATCAAAAATTAACTATGCAGGAATTAAAGATAAAGCTACTTTAATCTCTAACAATGCCGGTTTTATTGGTAACTTAATTGGTGCTGCTTTATACTGGAATCCAACTAACCCAATTTATGATAATTCACCTGACGGATACTACAATCCAGGGTACAACAACCCAACTGGAGCTTATGGAAGCGATACTTATTTAAATCCAGTTCAATTGTTAGATTCATACAAAGATTATACTAACACAAACAAAATTTTAGCTAGTATTAAATCGACTTTAAAAATTTCTAACAACTTAAACTACCAATTCTTATTTGGTGTTGAAGGATCTAATTCTGTTAGAAAATCACAATTATTACCATCGATCCATATTCAAAACGTTGCTCAAGCAACTGAGCCAGGAACAGGGACTGTTAAGTATGGTCAAGCCGCATTAATCAATAACAATAAATTCAACAAAACATTTGAGCATACGTTGAATTATAATAAAACGTTTAATGATAACTTTATTTTTGATGCTTTAGTTGGATATTCATATTACGATTACAATGCTGATGGAAGTTATTCTTCAGGTAAAGGTTACGATGCAGCTCAAGTGAACTTGATTGACAACATTGAAGGAGGATTGCAAAATGAATTTAGAGTTTCTTCTTACAGAAGTAGAGTTCAATTACAATCTTATTATGCTAGAATTAATGCTACATTATACAAAAAATTCTTAGTAACTGCTACGCTTCGCGAAGACGGTTCAACTAAATTAGGAGTTAACAATAAATATGGTTCATTCCCATCTGTTGGTTTAGGATACAAAGTATTCGAAGGTAAAGAAGGATTAGCTAATTCATTGAAATTAAGAGCTAACTTTGGTACTACTGGTAACCAAGAATTTGCACCTAACTCTGCTATTGCACGTTCTTCTTATGGAAATAATGGAGCGTTAAATGTGGATTCAAATGCAAACACTGATTTGAAATGGGAAACTACTAAATCGTATGGTTTTGGTGTTGATTTTACGTTAATCAAAAACAGATTATCTGGAAATGTTGATTACTTCAATAGAGATACTAAGAACTTAATTTTCCCAGTACCTGCTGCTTCAACTCAACCAGGACCACCATCTCCAAGATATGTGAACCTTGATGGGAACTTAATCAATAAAGGATATGAGGTTGGTTTAAACTACAAAATCATTAACAAAGGAGATTTTACTTGGGATGTTTCTGCTAACGCATCATTCATCAAAAATACTATGAAAAACTTCGCTGGATTTATTCAAGCAGGGGCTTTAAATGGTCAAGGATTATCTAATGCTTATGCTCAAGTAGTTACTAATAACCAACCAATCTATAGCTACTATATGTATGAGTGGAGAGGTTATGACGCAAGTGGTAACTCAATCTATGCTGATGCAGCGGGTAATAATTCTGGACTTGGTTTAGCAGCTAAAAAATTAGTTGGGAAACAAGGGTTGCCAAAAATGAACTTAGGTTTCACAACTAACATGGCTTACAAAAACTTTGACATGTCTGCTTCATTCTATGGTGCTTTTGGTCACTATATTTACAACAATACTGCTAATGCTTATTTCTTTAAAGGTGCTTTCCAAGGTGGAAGAAACGTTCCTGAAGATGTGGCTACTTCAGCTCAAGCACAAGGGGATCCTAACTCTCCATCTACTAAATACTTAGAAAAAGGAGATTTCTTAAGAATGGGTAACTTAACTTTTGGATATACATTTACTGGAGCAACATTAGATAAATTGAAAATCAAATCAGCACGTTTTTATGTAAATGGACAAAACTTATTGTTATTTACTAAATATTCTGGATTCGACCCAGAGGTAAATACTGATAAATCATTAAATGGAGTTCCATCTGCTGGAATTGATTACTTATCATATCCGCGTTCAAAAGCATTTGCTATAGGACTTAATGTAACATTTTAATTAAAAAACTATGAAAAATAATTTATTAAAAGGATTTTTATGCTTTAGTGCACTTGCCTTAACCGTAAGTTGTACTAATTTAGATGAAGAAATATTAGACGGTGTTGCTAATAATTCATCTGCTGGAGGATCTGTTAATACCGCTGCAACATTAGCTGCTGCATATAACGGTTTAAGAGATTTTAACGGTCAAGGAATGATGTATGCATTAGACGAGATGTCTACAGATGCAATGGTTGGACCAACACGTGGTGGTGACTGGGATGATAATGGAGTTTGGAGACAAATTCACACGCAAACTTGGGCACCAGATCACGGTGAAGTTAGAGGAGCATGGAACTCTCTATTATCAAACGTTTACAATTGTAATCTTGTAATTGAAAATGGTGGGACAGCTTCTGAAGTTTTACAAGCTCGTTTTTTACGTGCATTCTATTACTATAATGTAGTAGATTTATTTGGTCAAGCACCGTATAGACCAGCAGGTTCTAATTTGTTAGACGATCCAAAAGTTTGGTCTCGTCCAGAAGCTACTGCTTTTGTCATTTCTGAATTAGAAGCCATTGTTGGTAGTTTACCTGCAAGAGTTGCTGGAGATGCTAGTATCGTGAATAGTGATGCTGCTCACTTCTTATTAGCTAAATTGTACCTTAACAAAGGTGTTTTTGATGGATCAGGAACCTTCGCTGCTGCTGACATGACTAAAGTAGTTCAGCATGTAGATGCAATCAACAGTTCATTAGCTCCTAACTATTGGGACAACTTTGCACCAGATAACAACAACTCTAACGAGGTATTGTTTTCTTCTAAAAATATCCAAGGTGGAGCAGGTGGAAACATGCAGTCTAAATGGAGAATGGGTACACACTACAACCAAACTCCTTCAGGATGGAATGGATTTGCTACTTTATCAGAATATTACAACCGTTTTGGAGCTACAGATGCTAGAGCTAAATACTCTACACCAGGTATTATTGCTAGTATAGGAAATCCAGTAGGATTTAACGTAGGTCAACAATACGCTCCAGGTGGAGTGACGCCGTTGCAAGATAGAAATGGTAGTCCTTTAGTATTTACTCCTTCTGTTACATTAATCACTAGTGGTGCTACTTTAGAAACAGCCGGAATTCGCGGTATGAAATACATTCCAGATAGTGGTAACTTAGGAAATCCTGATAACGACTTGGTTTTAATGCGTTATTCAGATGCTCTTCTAATGAAAGTGGAAGCTATCTTGAGAGGTGGAACAGGAAGTGCAGGAACTATTTTAGCAGATATTGCTGCTAGAGCTGGTGTTACTCCTGCTCCAAACACACTTGATGGTGTATATGCAGAAAGAGGAAGAGAATTATGGTGGGAAGGATGGAGAAGAAATGATATGATTCGTTTTGGTAAATTCTTAGATTCAAGAGAATTAAAACCATACAACTCAGATCCTAAATATCTTTTATTCCCAATTCCAGCGGATGCTTTGTTCAATGCTAATTTGAAACAAAACCCTGGATACTAATAAAACGTTTGTTAGTTTTGTTTGAGTTATATTTTCAAAAGAGGGCAATTTTTGCCCTCTTTTTTTTGCTGTTTTTTGTCAAATTTCTCAAAAAAAATCATACATTGTGCTTGAATTATCACTTCACAAAAATTAAATATCTTTTTATCAAAATGCATAAAAAATTAGCATTAGTTTCACTTCTAGCTCTAGTATTTACTGGGTGTTCCAAAAGTGAAGACGCTTTGTTTACCCAACTTGATTCATCAGATACTGGGATTAACTTTGTCAATGAAGTTAAAAATGGAGAAGAAATGAATATCTTCAAATACCGAAATTTCTATAATGGTGGTGGTGTTGCAATTGGAGACATTAACAACGATGGTTTGTCGGATGTTTATTTTACTTCCAATCAAGGAACCAATACTTTATATCTCAACAAAGGCAACTTTAAATTTGAAGACATCTCCAAAAAAGCCGGAATTCAAGGAACCAAATCATGGTCTACAGGAGTGGTTATGGTCGATATTAATGGAGATGGGTTATTGGATATTTATGTGTGTAACGCTGGAAGTAATAAAGGGGATCAACAAGATAACGAACTTTTTATCAATAATGGTAATTTAACGTTCACTGAGAAAGCAAAAGAATATAACCTTGCAGATACCGGAATTACTACACATGCTGCCTTTTTTGATTATGATAAAGACGGCGATTTAGATTGCTATATTTTAAATAACAGCTTTATACCAGTAAGCAGTTTGAATTATTCTAACAAACGCGAACTTCGAGATAAAGATTGGGATGTAAACCCAATTCTGAAAGGTGGTGGCGACCGACTGTTGCGAAATGACAATGGAAAATTTAAAGACGTTAGCGAAGATGCCGGAATTTACGGTAGTCTTATTGGTTTCGGATTAGGCGTTACCGTTGGTGATGTTAATGGTGATTTATATCCAGACATATACATTTCTAACGATTTTTACGAAAGAGATTACCTTTATATTAATAATAAAAACGGCACTTTTACCGAACAAATCCAGAATTGGGCTACACACATTAGTCAATCGTCTATGGGTGCTGATATGGCCGACATCAATAACGATGGTTTAGCAGATATCTTCACTACTGATATGTTACCCGAAGGTGATCAACGAACAAAAACGACTACAAGTTTCGACAATTACGACTTATTTACAAGAAAATTAAACCTCGATTTTTTCAATCAATATATGCAAAACACCTTGCAATTGAACTCCAAAAATGGACAGTTTAATGAGATAGCTAGTTTTGCAGGAGTAGCTAAAACCGATTGGAGTTGGGGAGCTCTACTTTTTGATATGGATAATGATGGTTATAAGGATATTTATGTGTGTAACGGAATTTACCACGACCTAACCAATCAAGATTTTGTGGACTTTTTTGCCAATGATGTGATGCAAAAGATGGCAATAACCGGAAAAAAAGATGATATGGAAAATATCATTAATAAAATGCCAAGCACACCAATTCCAAATTATGCTTATAGAAATAATAAAAATTTAACGTTCACCAATGAAGCTCAAAATTGGGGATTAGGAACCCCAAGTTTCTCTAATGGTGCGGCTTATGGCGATTTAGATAATGATGGTGATTTAGATTTGATTGTCAATAATGTTAACATGCCTGCTTTTGTTTATCAAAATAATTCACAAAAAAATAAAGACAACCACTTTGTTAAAGTCAAACTTAAAGGCGATAAACAAAATAAATTTGCCATCGGAAGCATAGTCGAATTGTATGCTAAAAAAGAAATTATTCGTCAGGAATTGATTCCGTCTCGCGGATTTCAATCGTCTGTTGATTATGTGATGACCTTCGGAATTGGAACCAAAAAAATTGATTCGTTAAAAGTTATTTGGCCAAATGATAAATTTCAAACGATTAAAAAAGTAGCCAATAATGCAACTATTACTTTGAATATTGCCGATGCTAAAAGCGCTTTTGTTCCTAAAAAAGAAATAGTGAAACCACTATTTTCAGAGCAAGCGAATACCTTACTTCCTCACAAAGAAAATGATTACATCGACTTTGATTATGAAGGATTAATTTCTAAAATGTTATCGCAAGAAGGACCGTCACTAGCTGTAGCAGACATCAATAAAGACGGAAATGACGATCTGTTTATTGGCGGCGCCAAAGGAACTCCGGGTAAAATTTACCTCAATAACGGAAACTCTAATTTCACACCAACTAATCAACCAGCAATAGAAAGTGATGCTATGTATGAAGATACGGCTGCAAGTTTCTTTGATGCTGATAATGATGGCGATATTGATTTACTTGTGGGTTCTGGTGGCAATGAAAAAGCCGATCAAGCCAATTATAAAAACCGTTTGTATCTTAATAATGGAAAAGGAGTGTTTACAAAAAGTACTTCGGCAGTACCAACTACAAATGCTAATGTAGCGGTTATTGCGCCATATGATTTTGATAATGATGGCGACACCGATGTTTTTATAGGAAGTAGAAGTGTGCCAGGCGTATACGGAATTGACCCGAAACACCTATTATTAGAAAACGACGGAAAAGGAAACTTTACCAATAGTACTGATAAAAAGGCCTACAAAATGAATGAAGTTGGAATGATTACCGATGCCATATGGGAAGATATTGACAACGACACTAAAAAAGATTTGATTATTGTAGGCGATTGGATGGCACCAGTTATTTTCAAAAACACCGGTAGACGTTTGGCGGAATTCAAAAACAATTTAACCAATGAAAAAGGATTTTGGAACACGGTTTCTTGCGTCGATTTGAATAATGATGGTAAAAAAGACCTAATTTTTGGAAACAAAGGAACTAATACCTCTTATAAATGTACCAAAGAGAGTCCTATGAAAATGTTTGTCAACGATTTTGATAATAATGGAACGATCGAACAAATTTCATCACGAACCATCGATGGAAAAGACATGCCGATTCACATGAAAGGCGAATTAGCCAAACAAATTCCTTCTATCAAAAAGAAGAATTTGAGCTATGAAGAATATGCCAAAAAATCGGTTCAAGAAATCTTTACACCCGAAGTGGTTTCCAATTCGATTATAAAAACAGCTTATGTTCAAGAAAGTTCGGTGGCCATTAACAAAGGCAACGGGCAGTTTGAAATGAAAGCATTACCAAAAGAAGTACAGTTTTCGAGTGTGAATGCCATTTGCACTATGGACGTTAATAAAGATGGAATTTTAGATTTAATTTTGGGTGGAAATCAATACGAATTCAAACCTCAATATGCTCGATTGGACGCCAATTATGGCAGTGTATTGCTAGGAAATAAAAACGGCACCTATACTTGGGTTCCAAATGAAAAATCAGGTATTTTCATTAAAGGTGAAGTCAAAAACATCAAAATAATTAAAACAAAAAACAATTCGGCAACGATAATTGCTGTGGTAAATGACAACAAGCCGAAAATATTCAAGCGTAATGACTAATTTTTATAAACTCCTTTTCGTTTCGATTCTTCTGGTTGGCTGTTCTAAAAAACAAGAAAATCTGTTGTTTAAGAAATTGCCTTCGAGCGAAAGTAACATCACTTTTGCCAACGAACTCGATCCTAAGAAAAACATTTCTATACTAGATTACCTCTATTACTATAATGGTGGAGGTGTGGCTTTGGGCGATATCAATAACGACGGTTTGGTTGATATTTATTTCAGTTCCAATCAAGGGAAAAACAAATTATACCTAAACAAAGGCAACAATAAATACGAAGATATTTCTGCCAAAGCAGGAGTTGAGGGCACCAGCGATTGGGAGTCTGGAACTATTATGGCCGATGTTAATGGCGATGGTTATTTGGATATTTATGTGTGTGCCGTAGTAGGAATTAATGGTTTTGAAGGCCATAACGAATTGTTCATCAACAATAAAAATAACACGTTTACCGAAAGTGCAGCCGAATATGGATTGGATTTAGACAACTACAGTTCGTCGGCAGCTTTCTTCGATTTCGATTTAGACGGCGATTTAGATATGTACTTGCTTAATCATGCTGTACACTCGGAATTGTCGTATGGAAATGCCGACATTCGCAAGAAAAGAAGTTACGAATGTGGGGATAAATTATTCAGAAACGACAATGGAAAATTTGTCGATATTAGCGAGAAAGCCGGAATTTTTGGTGGTGCCAACGGCTATGGTTTAGGTTTAGCCGTATCCGATTTTAATCAAGATGGCTATCCCGATATTTACGTTTGTAATGATTTTCACGAAGATGATTATTACTATCTTAATAACGGAGACGGAACTTTTACGGAAAGTTTGAAGCAACATTTTGGGCATACCAGCCGTTTCTCAATGGGTGTTGATGTAGCCGATATCAACCACGATGCTTTCCCAGATATCATGACGCTTGACATGCTTCCTGAGAATGAAAAAGTGCTAAAATCATCGGCCGGAGATGACAACCCTCAAATGTTCAAAGTGCGCACCGAAAAGTTAGGCTATCATTGCCAGTACACGCGCAATATGTTGCAAATCAATCAAGGCGGTACAAATTTTACCGAAACGGCTTTACTGAGTGGTGTGGCAGCTTCCGATTGGAGTTGGAGTTCGCTTTTTGCCGATTACGATCAAGATGGTGAACAAGATATTTTTGTGTGCAACGGAATTCCGAAGCGTCCAAACGATTTGGATTACATCAAATATTATTCGAACGATCGCGTAAAAACCAAAATCAGTGCTACTAAATTATTGGATAAAGAAGCTTTAAAACGCATGCCAAGCGGCAAAGTAACCAATTATGTTTTTCAAGGTGGAACGGATTTGAACTTTAAAAATAAATCGGCCGATTGGATTGAAAATGATTCTATAATTTCTAATGGAAGCGGTTATGCCGACTTAGATAATGACGGCGATTTAGATGTGGTAACCAATAACTTGAATAGTGAAGCCTCAATTTATATCAATCAAACGAATGCGCAATCGAATTATTTAAAAATTAAATTGCAATTTCAAGGTAAAAACACTTTCGGAATTGGAACCAAAGTGATTTCGTATGCAAAAGGGAAAAAACAGTACAAAGAATTGCAAACAACGCGAGGATTTCAGTCGTCTTCCGAACCAGTAATTCATTTTGGATATAAAAAAGAAGCCAAGGTAGATTCGATTGTGGTCATTTGGCCTGATAGAACATACCAAACCTTGAAAGGTGTTAAAACCAATCAAACCTTGACAATTAAAGCGAATACTACCAGAAAACCTTTTGATTACACTAGATTGCATCCAACAGTTTTGCCAATTTTCAAAAAGACAAATGCTAATTTAGGCATCAATTTCACACATCAAGAAAATGATTTTGTTGATTTTGTCTATCAAAAATTAATTCCATACCAACGTTCTGACAGAGGTCCAGCAACCGCTATTGGCGATTTGAATGGCGATGGAAAAGATGATATTTTCTTTGGTGGTGCGAAAGATATTCCGGCTCAAATTTTCCTTCAAAACGGCAATGGATTTTCTAAAAAAGTATATCCGACTATAGAAAAAGATGCAATTTATGAAGATGCATCAGCCGTAATTGCCGATTTTAATAATGATAAAAGTAACGATTTGTTCGTGGCTTCTGGTGGCGGTCAAAACGCTTCCGATTTGCAAGATCGATTGTATTTGGGTAAAAATTTAACAGCGGCAACGTTGCCAAGTTTAATGCAAAATGCCTCGGTTGTCAAAGCTTTTGATTATGATAAAGACGGCGATATGGATGTATTTGTTGGAAATAATTCGAAGAATAATCGTTTTGGAAGTACTTCCGATTGCTATTTGTTGAACAACAATAAGGGTAATTTTACAGTTACAGAAGCTAAAACATTTTCGGGAATAGGAATGGTGATTGATGCCGTTTTTTCTGATTTTAACAACGATGGAAAAACCGATTTAATTGTAGTTGGTGAATGGATGAAACCTACTTTTTTTGCCAATACTAATGGACGATTTTCTAACGTAACCGAAACAATTCTTCCCGAAAAATGCAACGGGTTGTGGCAGTCGATTCAACCTTTTGATATTGATGGAGACGGCGATTTAGATTATTTGGTTGGAAATTGGGGATTGAATTCGAAGTTTAAAGCTAGTCAAGAATTTCCAATGAAGATGTACTACGATGATTTTGATAAAAACGAATCGTTTGAAACCATTGTAGCCATTGAAAAAGAAGGAAAATATTACACTACAATGGGCTTGGATGAACTAGCAGAACAGTTCAGCGGATTGGTGAAAAAGAAGTTCAATGCCTATAAAGATTTTGCCGGAAAAACCGTAGAAGAAATCTTCGATCCAGCGTTGTTGGACAAAGCAAAATTGTATGAAGTTCACATTTTAAAATCGGGTTATTTGAAAAACAACAATGGCAAATTTACTTTTGTACCGTTTTCAAATGCTTTGCAAGTGGCACCAATTACATGTTTTGTAAAATCTAATTTTGATGGCGATGCGAAAGAAGAAGTTTTTGCCGCCGGAAATTATTTTGGTGTTACGCCTTACCACAGTCGATTTGACGGGTTTTCGGGAGCATTAATCAAAAATGATAAAACTATTTTATTAGGCAATCAAATTGGAATCGATTTGACCCAAAAAGCAGTTAGACATTTGGATGTCTTGAATGTCAATGGCCAAAAATACCTTTTGATAACCATCAACAATAAACCCGCAGAAGTATACGAATTACCAAGTTTGAAAAAATAAAAAATACACAATGAAATTTAAATTAGTTTCCCTAGCAGCACTATGTATGTTGGTTGTTTCTTGTAAAAAACAAGCTTCAATTGTAGTAACTCCATCCGATTATGAAGCATCGATAGATAATGTGACCCAAATCTTGATTCACGATATTTTTTCGCCGCCTGTAGCCAGTAGGATTTATACCTATCCTAATATTGCAGCTTATGAGGTTATTTCTCAAAATAGTTCTACTTACAATTCGCTTCAAGGGCAATTGAAAGGATTGGATTCGATTCCGAAATTGGATGCTAAAAGTGGTGTCAATAAAAATGTAGCGGCTTTGGTCGCTCATATGGAAGTGAGTAAAGCCTTAGTTTTTTCAGAAGACTTGGTTGAAAAATTCCGTGATAGTTTGTATAAAAAGTGGAAGAATGAAAATTCAAAAGAATTTGAAGTTTCAAAAGAATATGGACTAAAAGTGGCCGAACGTATTAAAAAATGGATGGGAAAAGACAATTACAAACAAACCCGTACGTTTCCAAAATATTCGGTTTTTGCCAATGACAAATCAAGATGGCAACCCACTCCGCCTTCCTATATGGATGCCGTTGAACCACATTGGGGTAAAATTCGAACCTTGGTTTTGGATTCGTCATCACAGTTTAAACCAGCTCCAGCTTTGAAGTATTCTACCGATAAAAATTCGCCATTTTTTAAACAAGCGCAAGAAGTATATGATATCAGTCAAATGATGATTAAAAAAGGGGATACCTCGGAAGAAATGAAAATTGCACAGTTTTGGGATTGTAATCCGTATGTAACCGTAAATCAAGGACATATGATGTTTGCCAAAAAGAAAATTACGCCTGGCGGACATTGGATGGGTATTACTAAAATTGCTTGCAAGACTTCCAAAGCCGATTTTGATAAAACCGTGTATGCTTTTACAGCCACTTCCATCGGGTTATTTGATGCTTTTATCAGTTGTTGGGATGAAAAATTTAGAAGTAATGTAGTGCGTCCGGAAACAGTTATCAATCAAAATATTGATGAAGATTGGAAACCATTACTTCAAACACCACCTTTTCCAGAATATACCAGTGGACATTCGGTAGCTTCAACATGTTCTTCTATAGTTTTAACGTCTGTTTTTGGAGAGAATTTTGTTTATCTAGACGATACAGAATTAGCATATAATTTACCAAGTAGAAAATTCAAGTCGTTTAAAGATGCGGCTAAAGAAGCCTCTATGAGCCGTTTTTATGGTGGAATTCATTATAAAGCAGCCATTGAAAACGGAATTATTCAAGGTAGAAATGTTGGTGAGTTTATTGTTAAAAAATTAAAATTTTTGAAAAAAGATGTCAAATAAAAAGAAGTATTTCATTGTATTTTTACTAGGTTTTACTGCGGTATCTGTTTGGTATTTATTTCTTAAAAAAAGCGATTATACCATTACTTTTAAGGCTAAAACAGCTACCGCAACAGTATTTCAAGGTATAAAAGATTGGTCTAATGAGCAACTTAAAAGTCAGAACGAACAGTATGTCATAGTAGAAAAAAACAATTTTGATTTCATTGCACAAAAAATGACAAAAGGAAATCAGAAGTTTGACTATACTTGGAAATTAACCCCAGTTAACGATTCCATTACCGAAGTTCAAGTGGATATTAAAGAAGAAGGTAATAGTTTTTACAATCGATTGACAGCACCTTTTTTTAAAACAAAGTTTAAAGAAGAGCAAATCAAAAAAATTAAATCTTTTAAAGAAGCATTGACAGCACATTTGCAAAATTTTAAGGTCAAAATCAATGGAGAAGGAACTTCTCAAGAAGAGTTTGTGGCCTATATAAATCTGAAAAGCGTCTTGCAAGAAAAGGCTCAAATGATGATCATGAACGATGCTGCAATTACATTGTATTTGACCAACAATAAAATTAAAATCACTGGAAAGCCTTATGTGGAAATTGTAAAATGGGACTTAGATTCTGAGCAAATTGAATTTAATTATTGCTTTCCTATAGACAGAGCTACGGCTTATATTCCAAGTGATAAAGTGAAGTTTAAAACGATTCCTGCAATGAAAGGTTTGAAAGCTACTTATTATGGCAATATGAGAACTTCAGACCGTGCTTGGTTTGCATTGTTAGATTATGCCAAAGAACACAACCTTGTTCTGGAGAACAAACCATTAGAACATTTTTTTGCTAATCCATTTAATGGCGGTAACGAAATAGAGTGGGAAACACAAATCGTGATGCCTTATTCTACAAAGTAAAAACATTTTACGAAAACGATTTCGTGACCTTTTTTGCCGATTTTCAGTACATTATAAAGGACAAAATACTTAAGAACTTTATATTTGAATGTACTTAAAATTATGACTTACATAGATATATGTTAGGATAGTTTTTCATACATTTTGTTTAATATTAATAGTTTCCTCGTCTTCATTGATGTGGAAACTATTTTTAATTTTTAAGGGATTCAACTATGAGCATGAAAGTAAAATTAAGTTTTTGGCAAATCATTAATATGAATGTGGGTTTTTTTGGCATTCAATATAGTTTTGGTTTGCAACAAAGTGCCGTGAATCCAATTTACGATTTTTTGGGAGCAAGTCCCGATCAATTACCCTTGCTAAACTTGGCTGGACCATTAACGGGTTTGTTAATTCAGCCTTTAATTGGAGCTTTAAGTGATAAAACCTGGTCACCCAGATTGGGCGGTAGAAGAAAACCCTTTTTTTTAATTGGAGCTTTAGTATGTAGTATCGCTTTATTTCTTTTTCCGTTTAGTAGTTCATTATGGATGGCTGCAGGATTATTATGGATTTTAGATGCTGGGAACAACACCGCAATGGAACCTTATAGGGCCTTCATAGCAGACAAACTTGACGATTCACAACAACCAATGGGCTTTCAAGCACAGAGTTTCTTCACTGGTTTTGGTCAAACTCTAGCTAATGTTTCGTTGTTTATATTTCCATTAATTTTTATTGGAACCACAGGAAAGTTACCGACTTGGGTTTTTGCTTCCTTTTTTTTAGGAGCAATTTGTTCGATAGCATCTGTATGGTGGAGTTCGCATACTACTAAAGAAATTCCACCTACCGAAGAAGAGTTGCGTTTAATAAAGTCGGAAAAATTAAACTTTTTCACCCCATTTATTGATATTTTTTCTGCAATTAAAGACATGCCAAAAGTAATGTGGCAATTGGCATTAGTTTATTTATTTCAATGGTATGCATTGTTTTGTTATTGGCAAAATTCTTCCAAAAGTATAGCGCTTTCGGTTTGGAATGTTACCCCTAAATCAAATCCAGAAGGCTATGAGCAAGCGGTAAGCTGGACGGGTTTGGTAAATGGATGGTATAATGTGGTTACCTTTTTAGTGGCTTTTGCCTTGGTTGGTTTTGCAAAAAAATATTCGGCTAAATATGTGCATTTTGGATGCTTGACTTTGGCAGCAATAGGGTTTTTAATTTTTCCACACATTGAAAATAAATATTTATTATTTCCAGCCATTACAGGTTTCGGAATTGGATGGGCAAGTATGATGGGAATTCCTTACCTCATGGTGGTTTCTAGTATTCCAAAAGAACGTTATGGGGTGTATATGGGAATTATAAATATGATGATTGTAATTCCAATGTTTATTCAAACCATTACGTTTGGATACATCATGAAGCATTTTTTAAACAATGATCCGCGATTGGCTATAACTTTTGCTGGAGTGTTATTGGTTTTAAGTGCTTTATGTACCTTATTTATGAAAACAAAAAAGCAAGTTATTAGTGAATAATATAGCCTACCAAAAAGCAATTGAATTATTGCATGAAGTTGCCTCGCTAAATGGATTTTTAGCCAGTGCAGAAAACACAACAAATTATAAGAGAGTTTGGGCTAGAGACGGTGTTATTTGTGGCATATCAGCCTTAGCATCTGGCGATGAGAAACTAATTGAAGCTTTTAAAAACACCTTAGAAACCCTAGCAAAACACCAACACATAGTAGGAACAATACCTTCTAATGTTTTGATAAATGAAAGAAAAACAGAAGTGAGTTATGGTGGATTGGCTGGAAGAGTAGATGCTATAACTTGGTTTGTTATTGGTGTTTGTCAGTACGCATTTTATACAAACGATGTAACGTTTATTAAAAAATACCAAACGGAAATAGACAAATGTTTAGCTCTTTTAGATTCTTGGGAATTCAATAATAAACACCTTATTTATGTGCCGCTTTCGGGCAATTGGGCCGATGAGTATATTACTGACGGTTATGTTATATACGATCAATTGTTGCGTGTTTGGGCCTTGAAGAGTTACAATCATTTCATGAAAAGCAATACAATAGCACAAAAATGTAATGCTATTATAGAACAAATTGAAGTTAATTTCTTCCCCAATTCGACCAAAGAAAAATACCACGAAAAAGCCTATAGTGAAATAGAATTTAATGGATTCTTTCCTTGTTCTTTTTCGCCTGCGGGTTACAAAATGAATATTGATGCTTTTGCCACTTCATTGATTTTAATCTTGAACATTGGCTCGGAAGAATTTCAAAATAAGATAATAAGTAATGCCGATTTATTGGCATCTTCCACAAAATTAGGATTGCTTCCAGCTTTTTGGCCACCTATTTTTGAAAACGATGAACACTGGAATCTGTTGAAAAACAATTGCAAATATGAATTCCGAAATTTTCCATATGAATTTCATAATGGCGGAAGTTGGCCAATGGTTAATGGTTTTTTTGGTCTGGCATTAGTAGCAAAATCAGAAACTAAAAAAGCAATGCATGTTTTAAGTAAAATAAACCATGCCAATTCGATTAATAATTTTTCATTTTACGAAAATTTCAACACCAAAACACAAGAACCTAACGGAGTTTCTTTTTGTGCTTGGAGCGCAGCTGCGACAGTAATGGTACATCAATCGTTATTTAATAATTTTAAAGTTTTAGTTTAATTTGAAAACAATAGATATTATTTGTATTGGAGAAGTTCTGATTGATTTTATTGGTCATGAAGTAAATACCTCTATAAACAGCACCAAAGATTACCATCGTTTTTTGGGTGGATCACCAACTAATGTTGCTGTGAATGCTTCCAGACTTGGGTTTAACTCGGTTTTGGTAGCCACTTGTGGGCAAGATGGACTGGGCGATTATATTGTCAGAAAATTAAAAATGAATAATGTAAATACGGCACAGATTAACAAATTGGAAACCACTCCAACCTCGGTTATATTTGTTTCAAAATCGACAGAAACACCAGATTTTATTCCCTATCGTGAGGCAGATTGTCAAATTTTCGAAAATCAATTGCCTGATGAGCTCTTGACCGATGCCAAAATATTCCATACTACTTGTTTTGCTTTAAGTAAAAATCCGGCACGAACTACCATTTTAAATCGAGCTGCTAAAGCTAGAGAATTGGGATTGAAACTGAGTATTGACATTAATTTTTCTGAACGCATTTGGCCCAACAGAGAAGAAGCGATGCAAGTTATCAAAGAATACCTTTCAAATGATCCGTTAGTAAAGCTAAGTGAAGACGACTGCTATCGACTTTTTGCAGAAGTAAAATCAGAAGATTATATTTTTGATTATTTTCACAGTCTCGGAGCTTCAACTATTTGCCTAACAAAAGGGAAAAAAGGTGTAGTGCTTTCGGATATCAATCACGGATTGTTTATTCAAGAAGCATTATTTGTTAATGAAATTAAAGATGCCACCGGTGCAGGTGATGCCTTTTGGACGGGTTTTTTATACGCTCAATTAAAACGAAAAACCTTAGAAGAAAGTCTTTCCATAGCCCAAAAATTAGCTTCTTTAAAACTTCAAAATGTAGGTAGATTACCCGATGGAATCGACTTTAAAGATTATTTAAATAATTAGAATTATGAAAAACAGCTCTATAAAACTTGCGATGTATCTTAACTATTTTGTGTTTGCAATTCTGTTAAACAGCGTTGGAATTGTGATGCTAAAATCGCAGCAAAATTATGGTGTTGATGAAGTTCAAGTTAGTATTTTAGAGGCTTTTAAGGATTTACCAATCGCAATTGTGTCGTTTTTTATTGCTTCTTTTTTACCAAGAATTGGCTATAAAAGAGGGATGTTAATTGGAATGGGTTTGGTCATTTTTGCCTGTGTGTTTATGTACTTTGGAAATTCATTCAATTCGGCTAAAATATTATTTGCAACAGTAGGAGTTTCCTTTGCTTTAATTAAAGTTTCGGTCTATTCGTTGATAGGAATGGTAACTGAAAATCAAAAAGAACACAACAGTTTGATGAGCAGTATTGAGGGTGTTTTTATGATTGGAATCGCTTTGGCTTACTTTCTTTTTCCGGCATTCAATTCGTCTGAGAATCCAAATTCTTGGCTAAATGTATATTGGTTATTGGCCGCTATTTCGTTAGTATCTTTTTTATTTTTATTCTTTTCGTCCTATAAAAATCAAACGGAAGCAGTTGGAACCAATTTGTCTGAAGATTTTGCATCAATGTTTAAGTTACTGACAAAACTTTTAATTATTGTTTTTGTTATAAGTGCCTTTTTATTTGTGATGATAGAACAAGGAATCATGTCTTGGTTGCCTACATTTAATAATAAAGTATTGCATTTGCCAGAAAATATTAGCATTATGATGGCCAGTATTTTGGCAATTTCTTTGGCAGCAGGACGTCTGTTGGCCGGGATAATTACTAAAAAAATCAATTGGATTTGGGTGCTTACTTTTTGTGTCTTAATGTCGATGTTGATTGTAGTTTTTATTTTACCAAAAGCGGTAAGTCTTAGTACAAAAGAATTGACGGTAAATTCGTTTAAAGATATTCCTTTAGTTGCTTTTGCATTTCCATTGGTAGGATTGTTTATTGCGCCAATTTATCCGTTGTTAAATTCGGTTGTTTTAAGTGCATTACCCAAAAAGTTACACAGTCCAATGACTGGATTGATAGTTGTTTTTTCAGCGCTAGGCGGAACCATTGGTTCGCGAGTTATTGGCTATTTGTTTAAAAATGAAGGGCCAGAAAATGCATTTTATTTCACGTTAATTCCGATGTTTATGTTGCTTATTTCATTTTTTATATTAAAAAAACTTACTGCAAAAAATGAAGCTACAGCTTAATATTGAACAAACTATTTCACAACTGTTACTTCAAGAAGATGTTGATGGAGATAAAAGAATAACCATTGAGGACAAAGGGCTTAAACGTTTTGTGTTGAATGCTGATGCTGAAAATATTGTAGTTGAAGGTACTTATTTTTTATCCAATTTGTTGCAAGAACTCATCTTGACTCAAGAAAATAAATCGAGTTGTATTGAAACCGATGCTATTTTCGAATTGCCAGCCAATCGAATTTCCAGAATGATCAAACAGTATTTCTGGAACGGATTGACTCGAACTATGGATGAGAAAGGGTTGGAGAAAATTGTAACCGACTCGAAATCGAAAACGGAGAAATCGATTATTTATGTGCCATATACGGATGATTTTGCATTGCAATATTATCGAGGATTGGTTTCTAAATTCAATATTAAAGTCGTACAACTTCCTAAAAACATAACTCCAGAATACGTAAGCAGCATTAATGATGAAGGTGGGATTTTAGCTTTGGCGCTACAAACAGTTGACGGAAAAACGTCGGGTGTACCATTTGCAGTTCCTGGCGGAAGGTTCAATGAAATGTATGGCTGGGACAGTTATTTTGAAAACATTGGATTGATCATAGATGGGGAATTGGATTTAGCCAAAAGTATGGTTGAAAATTTTACCTATCAAATAACACATTATGGCAAAATCCTAAATGCCAATCGCTCGTATTATTTAACACGAACGCAACCACCATTTTTTTCTAGTATGATTCGCGAGGTTTTTGAAGCCATGCCAGATAAGGATTTTTATTGGTTAAAAAAACAACTGCAAGTTGCAATTTCTGAATATGAAACGGTTTGGATGGTTTTAGGAAATCGTCAAACAGAAAATGGATTAAATCGTTATTTTGCCCAAGGTTTTGGTTTACCTCCTGAAACAGAGCCTGGGCATTATGACGGTATTTTAAAGCCTTATGCAGAGGCTAGAAATTTAACTATTCCCGAGTATGAAAAATTGTATTATGAGCGCAAAATAGACAATCTCGAATTAGATGCGTATTTTATTCACGATCGAAGTGTTCGCGAAAGCGGCCACGATACCAGTTACCGAATTGAAGCGATTTGTGCTTCGTTGAATGTGGTAGAGTTGAATGCGATGTTATACAAATACGAAACTGATTTTGCAGCATTAATCGCACTGTATTTTGAAGATAATTTCGAGATTGAAAGTAGAAAATACGATCAGAGTTATTGGTTATCAAAAGCAGAAAGTAGAAAACAATTGATGAATAAATATTTATGGAATGAAGTACACTCGTGTTTTTTTGATTACAATATAGAAACCCAATCACAAATTATATTTTTATCAGCTACTAGTTTTTTTCCTCTTTGGGCAAACATTGCTACACAAGAACAAGCAGATAGGATGGTGAATAAGGTGCTTCCAAAATTGATTTGTCTTGGTGGTATTGCTGGCTGTTCGGCTGGAGCATTAACTGCTGTTAGCGCTAATCAAATGCAACGCCAATGGGATTTTCCAAATGGTTGGCCACCACATCAGATTATTATTTGGCAAGGATTGATGAATTATGGCTATCATGAGAAAGCACAAGAATTAATTTACCGTTGGCTTTGGATGATTACAAAAAATGCCTGTGATTATAATGGAACCGTTCCAGAGAAATATGATGTAGTGAGTGCTTCTCACAAAGTATTTGCGGAATATGGCAATCAAGGCACCGATTTTGAATACATAACCCGAGAGGGATTTGGTTGGATGAATGCGTCGTTTCAATACGGTTTTAAGTTGTTAAATCCTGATTTAAAACTAAAATTAAATCAATTGATGCATCCTGAAGTGTTATTCTCTTAAAGGCGATTTTTGATTTCCCAAAGAACCATGAACTTTTCTAGTTAATTAAGTTTAAATTAACTTACATAAAACAAAAAAGACCTTACATTGCTGTAAAGTCTTTTTAAAAGCTCCCCCTCTTGGGCTCGAACCAAGGACCCTCTGATTAACAGTCAGATGCTCTAACCAACTGAGCTAAGGAGGAAACTATATATTTTTAATTTTATGAACGTTTTTTATTGCTTTTCTCTTTTGAGAGCCGATGTTTATCGGTTTAGCGGTTGCAAATATAGGGCGTTTTTTATTTTTTGCAAATAAAAACTAAGAAATTTTTATTTTTTTTTATTTCCCAACAATTGCTTTGTAGATGTCGTTACCATTGGCAAATAAAAGTAGTGCAATAAGTAATACAAAACCAACCAATTGAGCTTTT
Source organism: Flavobacterium sp. FG139 (assembly GCF_057809695.1). Taxonomy (NCBI): domain Bacteria; kingdom Pseudomonadati; phylum Bacteroidota; class Flavobacteriia; order Flavobacteriales; family Flavobacteriaceae; genus Flavobacterium; species Flavobacterium sp. FG139. The sequence goes on along the minus strand of NZ_JBMDKL010000007.1, from coordinate 23,685 downwards.
TCTAAGAACTTATCGCTCGGTTTTTTTCCTGAGATCATTTCGTATAATAAAAAGATTACATGTCCTCCATCAAGTGCTGGAATAGGTAATAAATTCATAACACCAAGCATAATTGACAACAATGCCGTGATGCTCCAGAACGCAAACCAACTCCATGAAGTAGGAAAAATATTGAAAATAGCACCAAATCCACCTACGCCTTTGTAAGCTCCAGTACTTGGTGTAAAGATTGCTTTAAGTTGTTTTCCGTAGCTTGCAAGTTCGTTAATACCTCTTTCAATTCCCACAGGAATCGATTGTACGAATCCATATTCTAATTTATTAATTTTATAAGTGCCGAGTTTTTCTATATTATCATATGGGATTCTTCCAGCGAACACCAAGCCAAGTTTAGCACTATCATTAACTTTTAAATTAACTTTTAGTTCTTTTTTTTCTCTTAACACAGTGGCTGAAACTGTTTTCCCTTTTAGACTGTCTAATATACTAGTAACTTCATCGGCATATTTGATTGGAGTTCCATTGATATTAGTAATGATATCTTTAGGTTTTACGGCATCTTTATTGAGCGATTTTTCTCCATATCCTGAAACAATAAAAGGTATACGTAAATCAATTAAGGAATTTTTCTTCCCTTTCATCAATTGTGAGATGAAGTTTTGAGGTAATTTAACCTTAACTTCTTTTCCATCACGATTTAAAACTACTTCTTTAGCCAAAAACAATTCTTTGTTGATGTCGTCAAATTTGTCAATTTTAACTCCATCTATGGATACAAATTTATCACCTGTTTTTAATCCTAATTTTTCAATGGTTGGATTACTCACCCAAATACCGTCTTTAATGTTATCGTTAGCAATATATTGTTCGCCATAATAAAAGGTCATTCCAATATAAATAATGAAAGCCAAGATGAAGTTAACTGTTACACCACCTAACATGATAATTAATCGTTGCCAAGCTGGTTTCGAACGAAATTCCCATGGTTGTGGTTCGCCTGCAAGCTGTTCGGTATCCATGCTTTCGTCAATCATTCCGGCAATTTTTACATAACCACCTAGTGGCAACCATCCAATTCCGTATTCGGTTTCGCCGATTTTCTTTTTTAATAACGAATATTTTACGTCGAAGAACAGATAGAATTTTTCAACTCTAGTTTTGAATAATTTAGCTGGGATAAAATGCCCTAATTCGTGAAGAACAATAAGTATTGATAAACTCAGTAGAAACTGAGAAAGTTTGATTACAAATTCCATTTTTATGATTTGGTCTTATTTTAAAAAAGCAAAAGTAAGGTTTTCACCTTACTTTTCATCAATTATGTTTTGTGGGACTAATTTTTTATAATTTTTTTATGAAATGTCCCTTCTGAAGTTTGAATTTGTGCATAAAGTACGCCTGAAGACACATCAGCAATAGAAAAATTCATCGCATTGTTTTCTTTTACAATTTGTCCTAAATTGTTGAAAAGGATTACTTTTTCTAAAGAAACATTAGAGGGCATTTGAATGTGAAGCTCATCGGTTACAGGGTTAGGATAGATAGCAATTGCTTTTTCTAAATCGAACGTATCATTGCCTAATGTTGCTGTATTGTTTTTAGAGATGATATCTTTTTCAGGATCAAATTGTACGCCATTGATTGTGAAAGGAACCGACACGATAAATTGTTGGTTGTTTACCGTGTTGTCAACCATGGTATCGAAAGTTTGTCCTGAAGCACCAGTGAACCTAAGTGGTAAAGGCATTTCGAAATAGCTAACAGAAGCATTGGATTGTGTTTGATTTACAGTTACCTTAACTTGTCCAGGACCCCAGTTTTGCGCCGTAATGGTATAGGTTGGATAGCCTTGATTGTAAATCCAATCATTGAAAAACTCAGTTAAACTAGAGCCGTAAACAGATTCCATATGTGATTTGAAATCGGTTGTTAGGGCATAATTGTACGCCAAGTTTGCATCTGCCAAATATTCTTTCATTCCTTGAAAAAAAAGTGCATCACCCAATTTCAATCGCAACATATTAAGTACCATAGCTCCTTTATTATAGGTCAATCTAGAACTAAAAATGCGATTTACATTGGTCGCTTCTGTATCGGTAAGATATACAGCTCCGCCAGTTTGAGAAGTAATGCTATTAATCATGCTGGTTTTGTCAGCTATAAAAGCAGCGTTTCCATCAAAATTTTCAATTACTAAATCGGCTAAATAGGTGGCAAATCCTTCGTTTAACCAAATATCCTTCCAGCTGCCACAAGTGATTTTATCGCCAAACCATTGGTGTGCCATTTCGTGAGCAATTAGTTGTCTATCAAATCCAACCATAAAAGAAACGGTTGTATGCTCCATTCCGCCACCCCAACCAAATTGGGCATGACCATATTTTTCATTGTGAAAAGGATAAATCTCAAATAAATTTTTGAATAAATCCAAGATTAATGGCGTTTGATCCAATTGCGTTTGTAAAGTCGTATTAAAACTTTCAGGATAGATGTAATTTATTATTGGAAAGGTGTTTGGAGCCGTTCCAGCGGTTTGATTGTAAACGGTATAATCGGTTACTGCCATGCAAATTAAGTAGGCTGGAATTGCATAACCATGATGAAAATGAGTAGTTTTATTGGCGCCATTAATAACTGGTGCCTCGGGTTCGATACCGTTAGAAACGGCAACATATTGTGATGGCGCTGTTATAAAAACGTCAATGCTGTTTATTTTGTCGTTCAAATCTTGTTTGCACGGCCACCAATCTCTCGCTCCAAAAGGCTCCGATAAAGTGTAAAGCGTGTTGCTTCCATTGCCTCTAACTTCGGTTGTAAAAGCTCTAAAGCCATTAACGGGTGGTGCACCAGAATAGGTAACTTCTACCGTTGCTGAGGTACCAGTAGCTTGTATACTTGGAAGTGTAATCACCAATTCGTTATTTCCGTTTTGAACAAAAGTCAAATTTTGAGTGTTTAATTTCACACTACTAACCGTTAGTTCATTGGCTAAATCAAAAGTTAGGGTGCTCATATTGGCAAGAGCGGTATAGGTTGTAGTAATTTTACCTGAAACTAAATATACTTCAGGATCAACGGTAAATTCCAATTTATGGTAGGTAATGTCGTAGTTTAAAGTATTTGGATTAACCGTAATGTTCATCTGCTTGAAAGCCGATTTCATTTCAGCATTAACAATCTCATTTAACGTTTCTTGTTGCTTTTGTGCAAATGAAAAAGCGATGAAAGAGACAAATAGTAGTGAGTAGATTTTTTTCATGGGATTATGCAAATTTTTGCGAATATACTAAATATTAGTTTTTATGAGCTTTAAAATACTATTAAAATTGAATTAAAATGCTATGATTGATGGGTTTACGAAGGTGTATATTCTTTATTATAATGTTCTGTAAATAGAAAGCAATTTCTTAAATTTGCAATCTTATAAAAATTTAGTCATGTTACAGATAGCCGTTATTAGAGAAAATCAAGAGAAAGTGATTACTGCTTTGGCCAAAAAAAGAATGGACGCCAGAGCTATTGTGGAAGAGATAGTGCTTTTAGATGAAAATCGAAGAAGTACACAAGTAGAATTGGATAATACTCTTGCCGAATCCAACAAGCTTTCCAAAGATATTGGCGAAATGATGAAAAGTGGCGAAAAAGCCAAAGCTGAAATTTTAAAGCAAAAAACGGTTTCTTTAAAAGAGAAAAGCAAAGAACTATCAGATAAACTTGAGGTGTTTACCAAAGAACTGACTGAAAAGATGTATTTGTTGCCAAACATGCCAGCAGATATTGTTCCGGAAGGAAAAACACCAGAAGAAAACTTGAATGTTTTTGAAGAAGGCGACGTGCCAAAATTACACGAAGGCGCACTTCCGCATTGGGAATTAGTAAAAAAATACGACATCATCGATTTCGAATTGGGTGTCAAAATTACCGGTGCTGGTTTTCCAGTATATAAAGGAAAAGGTGCCAAATTGCAACGTGCATTGATTTCGTATTTCTTAGATAAAAATACCGATGCAGGCTATCAAGAATACCAAGTACCGCATTTGGTTAATGAAGCTTCGGCTTATGGAACTGGACAATTGCCCGATAAAGAAGGACAAATGTACCATGATGCTACCGATGATTTGTATTTAATTCCGACTGCCGAAGTTCCAGTTACCAATATTTTTCGCGATGTGATTTTGAACGAAAATGAATTGCCAGTTTTATGTACAGGTTACACACCATGTTTCCGTAGAGAAGCTGGTTCGTATGGTGCGCACGTTCGGGGATTGAACCGTTTGCACCAATTTGACAAAGTAGAAATTGTTCGTGTAGAACATCCAGATAAATCGTATGAAGCTCTAGATGAGATGGTAGAACACGTAAAAAATATCATGCGTGAATTGAAATTGCCTTTCCGAATTCTTCGCCTATGTGGTGGAGATATGGGATTTGCTTCCGCTTTAACCTACGATTTTGAAGTATTTTCAACCGCACAAGATCGTTGGTTGGAAATCTCTTCAGTTTCTAATTTTGAAACGTACCAAGCCAATCGTTTGAAATTGCGTTTTAGAGATAAAGACGGTAAAAACCAACTAGCACACACGTTAAACGGAAGTTCGTTAGCGCTACCAAGAGTTATGGCTGGAATTATAGAAAACTATCAAACGCCAGAAGGAATTGTGATTCCAGAAGTGTTGCGCAAGTACACCGGATTTGATATTATTAACTAAAAGTTAATCTTACGGAACAATGTACTAAAATGACACAAAATGTGTTACTTTAGTACATTGTTTTTTAATACCATTCGATGAAAAAACTATTTATAACTTTATTTTTTCTTACATTTTCGCTATTTGTTCAGGGGCAATCCGAACAATTGGCGCAAAACTATTTTGATAGAGGTGAGTTTGAAAAAGCCTTAGTGAGTTATGAAGATTTGTTAAAAGCACAACCCACCAATTTTAATTTTTTTCAGAAAGCTGTCGAATGTTATCAGCAATTATCGCAATTTGATAAAGCCGAAAAGGCCATTCAAGACCGATTGGATAAATACAAACAAGGCAATTTTTTGGTCGAGTTGGGATACAATTACCAATTGCAAAAAAATCAAGAAAAGGCCAAAAAGTGTTACGATCAAGCCATTGATAAAATTCGAAGAAATCCTAATGAAGTGTATCAAATAGCCTATGTTTTTGAGCGAAAAGCCTTGGTAGATTATGCACTTCAAGCCTATCAAGTGGCGTTAGAATTGGAGCCAAAATTTAATTTTAACTTCCAAATGGCATTGCTATATGGGCAAAAAGGCGATACCGACATGATGATTGAAATGTTTTTGACCGAATCGTTTAAAAACCAACAAAATCAAGTCATGATTCAGAATCAATTGTCGCGATTCATGACTGAAGATAGCGATCTTACGTTTAATGAGTCTCTGAAAAAAGCGTTGTTACTTCGCATTCAAAAAACACAGGATTTATATTGGAACGACTATTTGAGTTGGTATTATGTGCAGTTGAAAGAATACGGAAAAGCCTTTATTCAGCAAAAAGCCATCTACAAAAGAAATCCCGAATCATTTTCCAATATCGTCAATTTAGGACAATTGGCCATTGAAGAAGACGATGAAGCAGCAGCTACTGAAATTTTAGGTTTTGTATTGGAAAATACCAAAGATTTAGATTTACAAATTAAGTCGCATACCTATTTGATGCAAATGAAAATTGATAAGGCACAACCTAAAGATTATGCCGCTATCAATCTAGAATTGGATAATTTGATTAAAGAATTTGGTGTTTCACCGTATTCATTATCGTTGTTAAAATTAAAAGCGCATTTTGCTGCCTTTAATTTGAAAGATCCTGAAACGGGTAAAGTGATTTTGAAAAACATTTTGGAAATGCCTATCAACAGAGAACAAGTGGCTGAAGCCAAAATGGAATTGGCGGATATTTTATTGTATGAAGAAAAATTCAATCAAGCGTTAATTTACTATTCTCAAATTGAAGCTGATGGAAACAACAGTCCGATTGGGCAAGAAGCCAATTTAAAAATCGCTAAAACCAGTTATTACAAAGCCGATTTTAAATGGGCTAATCATCAATTGGAAGTGTTAAAATCAGCTTCGACGCAATTGATTGCCAACGATGCACTTGATTTGTTTTTATTGATTTCGGATAATACCGTTGAAGATTCGACTCAAGTAGCCTTAAAGAAATTTGCAAGAGCCGATTTCTTGTTGTTTCAAGATAAAAAACAAGACGCATTAACTGCTTTTCAAGCCATTTTAAAAGAAAATAAAGGCGATGCTATTGAACCTGTAACGCTTTTGCGAATTGGAAAAATCTATGAAAGTATGGGCGACACCACATCGGCATTGGCCAACTACAAACAAATTTTAGACAATTTTAAAGAATGCATTTATATTGATGAAGCCTTGTTTTATTCGGCAGAAATTTACAATCAATTGAATGATTCCGAAAAAGCCAAGCCGCTTTACGAAGAAATAATTACCAAACACGAAGACAGCATTTATTATGTCACGGCGCAAAAGAAATACCGAAAATTGCGCGGCGATAAAGAGATTTAGAGTTTGGATTAATACCTAAAAAAATGATTTTATACAACGTTACTACCAATATAGACGAAAGCGTTCACCACCAGTGGTTGCATTGGATGCAACAAATACACATTCCAGAAGTTTTAGCTACAGGAAAATTCACTTCGGCGCGATTGGTTCGTGTTTTAGTAGAAGAAGAACTGGGTGGATTGACGTATGCTATTCAATATACTACCGATAGTAGAGAAACATTACAGCGTTATTACAATGAAGATGCACCGCGATTGAGAGAAGAAGCAGTGCGTCTTTTTGGAGATAAAATGTTGGCTTTTAGAACCGAATTGGAATTTATTTCTGAGTTTTTTCAGACGAATTAAAAAAACAAACAATTTGCTCTGCGCCTTAGAGCCTTTGCGAGAAATACTAAAAAATAGCGAGATTATTTCTTTACTCGCACTGATTATGGAAAAAGTAAAAGCCAAAAAACACCTCGGACAACATTTTCTTAAAGACGAATCTATCGCCAAAGCCATTGCTGATACGCTCAATCTTGAAGGATATAACGATGTATTAGAAATAGGTCCAGGAATGGGCGTTTTGACCAAGTATTTATTAGAAAAACCGGTCAACACTTATGTTATTGAAATTGATACCGAATCAGTAACTTATTTGGACGAAAATTTTCCAAAGCTGAAAGATAAAATTATCTCTAAAGATTTTTTGAAATACAACATCAACGAAGTTTTTGAAGGCAAACAGTTCGCGATTATTGGAAATTTTCCCTACAATATTTCAACTCAAATTGTTTTTAAAGCATTAGAATACCGCAATCAAATTCCCGAATTTGCCGGCATGTTTCAAAAAGAAGTTGCCGAACGTATTTGTTCTAAAAAAGGCAGTAAAGTATACGGAATCTTATCGGTCTTAGCACAAGCATTTTACGAAGTGGAATATTTATTTACAGTGGATGAAAATGTATTCATTCCACCACCAAAAGTAAAATCGGGTGTTATGCGCATGCGAAGAAAAGAAAACTACACTTTACCGTGCAGTGAAAAAATGCTGTACACGGTTGTAAAAATGGCATTCCAACAACGCAGAAAAACCATGCGAAACAGTTTAAAATCGCTAAATTTGTCCGATAATTTGAGAGAAGATAGTATCTTTGACCTCCGTCCGGAGCAATTATCAGTGGATCAATTTATTGAACTTACCCAAAAAATAGAAGCCTATGCAATTTAAAATCAGCAAAGAGCTCTTAGAGCAAATTGAGCAATTAATTCACCAAAAGAAAGACCAAGAACTGGAACTTTTGTTGAACGATTTGCACCATGCTGATATTGCCGAAATTTTTGACGAATTAGAAATTGAGGAAGCTATTTATATTTTCAAAATTTTAGATAGTGAAATTACGGCTGAAATTTTAACGGAATTAGAGGATGATGTTCGTGAAAAAATTCTACACGGACTTTCTCCTAAAGAAATTGCAGAAGAGTTAGACGAATTAGATACCGATGATGCAGCCGACATTATCGCCGAACTGTCTCAAAGTAAAAAAGAAGAAGTAATCTCCGAACTTGAAGACGTTGAACACGCCAAAGACATTGTCGATTTGTTGCGTTACGACGAAGACACTGCCGGTGGATTGATGGGAAAAGAGTTGGTGAAAGTGAACGAAAACTGGAACGTACTAACGTGTGTTAAAGAAATGCGAAGCCAAGCCGAACATGTAACACGAGTACATTCTATATATGTAGTTGACGATGAAAACCGATTGAAAGGAAGGCTTTCGCTAAAAGATTTATTGACGACCTCTACCAAAACGATGATTAGTGAAGTCTACATTAAGAAAGTAGATTATGTTAAAGTAGATACTCCCAATGTTGAGGTAGCTCGCATCATGCAAAAATACGATTTGGAAGCCATTCCGGTAATAGACGAAATGGGTCGTTTAGTAGGTCGTGTAACCATCGATGATATCGTTGACGTAATCAAGGAAGAAGCCGACAAAGATTACCAAATGGCTGCGGGTATTACCCAAGACGTTGAAGCAGGTGACAGTGTTTTCGAAATGATAAAAGCCCGTTTGCCTTGGCTTTTAATTGGTATGATAATAGAGATTGTAGCCTCTTTTATTATTAAAGGCAATGAAACGGCTTTTGAACAATATAAAACGCTAATTATTTTTGTACCACTACTTTCAGCAACCGCTGGAAATATTGGTGTGCAAGCTTCGGCTATTGTGGTGCAAGGATTGGCCAATGGTTCGCTTAAAGAGTTTAGTCAAAATTACTTTAAAAAAGAATTGATTGTAGCCATGATGTCGGGAACCATAATCTCATTGTTCTTATTGATTTTTCATACGATAGTTTTTGGTCAATTTCATGTAGGAATCGCGATTTCCATTTCCATTATTGTAGTTATTCTTTTTGCAGCCATGCTTGGAACTTTAGTTCCGTTGTTTCTGCATAAGAATAAAATCGATCCAGCTATTGCTACAGGACCATTCATCACAACTACTAATGATGTTTTTGGAATTTTATTGTATTTTACCATAGCTAAATTAGTGCTAGGGTTATAGCCAAATTAGTTGTTATCTATTGAAAGTAACGGTAGGTTTATAATTTCTAATTTCATCTTTAGTATAATCACATTCTTCCGGAATGGTTAGGTATTTGTCTACTTTAATAATTCCATTCAACTCCATCTTGCTTGTAATTATGCCTTCTGTGTTGGTATAATATATTGTTTTTGCTATTCCAAATGGAATTTTGATTTTATTAGAATCTATATTAAAAATCAATGAAGCCATGGTAAAAGCATATTTTAATGTATTTTTTTTGTCGACAATAAAATGCGCTGTAACAATGTTTTTACGCTTTTGATAACTCAAACTTTTTAGGCTAAAAATTTTGTAATGATAATATAAAGTATCATTAATAATGGTGTCATTACAATTTTCAATTTTATAGTTTTCTTTGACTAAACCTTTGTAGCGAAACGTTTGTGTGCATTCATTTGTAATAGTTTCTGCTTTGTAAAAATCATTTTTGTTCATAGCTCCATTTACCGAAACGCCAAGTTCGTCTCTGAAATGAATTGATAAAATTGTGGAATCCTTGTTTTGATGTGTGGAAAGGGTATAATTGTTTTTTTGTGTATTGATCAAATAAATCATTTCAGTTGGCTTTTCATGCAACTTGCATTGTTCTTTATACGCTAAAGCACAATCAAACGAATATTTTTTTTGCCCAAAGCATTGTAGTGCAATCCCAATACAGATTAATAAAAATACGTTTTTCATGGCAGATAATTTAGTGTTAGTATCTCAAAAATAAGTATTTTTATCCTTTAATCAGATTATGAATACAATTAATTACATCAGAATTCTTCATATCGATAGCAATCATCCGTTGCTATGGGAACAATTAGAACAAGCGGGTTTTCAAAATGAAGCCGATTTTACGTCTACAAAAGAAGAAGTTGAAGCAAAAATCCATAATTATCATGGAATAGTCATTCGAAGTCGCTTTAAAATAGACCAATCCTTTTTGGATAAAGCTACCCATTTGCAATTTATAGCGCGAGTAGGTGCCGGATTGGAGAGTATCGATTGTGATTATGCTGCTGCAAAAGGAGTACATCTCATTGCAGCGCCCGAAGGCAATCGCAATGCGGTTGGTGAACACGCACTCGGAATGTTGTTGTCGTTAATGAACAAACTCAATCGTGCCGATCGATTGGTTCGTGAAGGCAAATGGATTCGTGAAGGCAATCGCGGCTTTGAATTAGAACACAAAACCATCGGAATCATAGGTTATGGCAATATGGGTAAATCATTTGCTAAAAAATTACTTGGTTTTGACGTAACCGTTCTGTGTTATGATATTCAAGAACAAGTTGGTGATGAAAATGCCCAACAAGTTAGCCTGCAAGAATTACAGCAACAAGCAGACGTGTTGAGTTTGCATATTCCTTGGACGCCTGAAACTGATAAATTGGTAAATACTGATTTTATCAATGCTTTTGCAAAACCTTTTTGGTTCATTAACACCTCACGAGGGAACAATGTAGTAACAGCCGATTTGGTGGTGGCTTTACAATCGGGTAAAGTTCTTGGTGCCGGTTTGGATGTTTTAGAATACGAAAAGCTATCGTTTGAGAATTTGTTTATTGATACTGAAAAACCTGCCGCCTTTCAATATTTACTAGAAGCCGACAACGTGTTGCTAACACCACACATAGCAGGATGGACGTATGAAAGCCATGAAAAACTGGCGCAAACTATTGTTAATAAGATTATTAATTTTTACAAAAGATAAAAATCATGCAACTTTTGTACTAAATTACCGACCAATAACTATTTTTTTATATTTTAGACAAATCAAAACAAAAAAATACTAACCAAAAAAAACAAAAATTTATGGAATCAAGTAAAGTAGACATGTTCATGATGGCAAATTCTAAGTTTTTCGAAGGACATCATTTAATGGCTGTAAGAGAAAAATTATTGAGTTTAGACGAATCAAAATGGGGAATGGTACAAACTATTCAATTTAAAGATCCAACAACTAGCATCATCGTTTCTTTATTAGGCGGTGGATTAGGAATTGACCGTTTTATGATTGGAGATACTGGAATGGGAATTGGAAAGCTATTGACTTGTGGTGGTTTCGGAATTTGGACTATTATTGACTGGTTCATAATTATGGGAGCTACTCGTGAGAAAAACATGCAAATGTTCCAAAATTCGTTATACTAATTCATGTCTAAAAACAAGTTATATATAGTTATTGTAATAGCTTGTTTGAGTGGATTTTTATATCTTTTTTACAACATAAATTATTCCGAAAGTTCTAATTTGAGATTTTGTTTCTTTAAGAAGGCAACGGGTTATCCTTGTCCGTCTTGTGGATCTACACGAGCTATAAAAATGCTTCTGAAAGGAGATTTTTTAGGAGCACTTCAAATGAATCCTTTCGGAATAATTGTTGCTATACTGATGCTGATTTTACCGGTTTGGATTGGCTTCGATTGGGCAACGCACAAACAGACTTTTTATAAAAGTTATAATAAATTAGAAACCATACTAAAAACTAAATGGCTTGCTGTTTTGTTGATTGTATTGGTTTTACTAAATTGGATTTGGAACATTAAAAAAGGATTATGATTCAAGAATCAACATTTGTTTACAAGCCTTCAGATCACGAAGCAGAAAAAGCATCCAACAGCTATTTAATGTCTTTAGTGGCTTTAGTAGCCGGATTACCTTTGCCCATTATCAATTTGATAGCCACTTTCTTTTTCTTTATTGCCAATAGAAAAGGCACTTATTTTGTGCGATGGCATTGTATGCAAGCTTTATTTTCTCAAATGGCTTTATTGTGCATGAACAGTTTCGGATTTTGGTGGACGGTTTCCATAATTTTTGGACACGAACACGTTACCAACAGGTATTTTGCCTATTTATTCACTGCTTTTTTATTCAACTTGCTAGAGTTTATTTCTACAATTTATAGTGCAGTTCAAACTCGAAAAGGGAAACACGTTCAACAATGGTTTTTCGGAAATCTTACTAATTTAATTTGCAAACCCAATGATAAATAAAACTATTTTTCAAGGATTGACCATTGCAGTTGTGTTCTTCGGAATGTGGTTTGCCTTGTCGCGTGTTGATTTTGTTGGATTTTTTAAAATCGAAAAACACACCGTTGCTGCCGAAAATAAAATTGGAGATTTAATTTGGGATCAAATTCGGGAAACTGAAAATGTAGTTACCAACGATTCTATTGTAAAAGAATTGGATAAATTGATTTTACCCATTTGCAAAGCCAATAATATAGAGCGTGATTCGTTGAAAGTTCATATTGTTGAGAAAGATGAAATCAATGCTTTTGCATTACCCAACAACCATTTGGTAGTTTACACAGGATTAATTACAGAATGTAAAAAACAAGAGGCCTTACAAGGTGTGTTAGGACATGAAATTGCTCACATTGAAAAAAACCATGTCATGAAAAAACTTTCGAAAGAAGTAGGCTTGTCGGTTTTACTTTCTGCTGCTTCTGGAGGTAAAGGTGGCGCTATTCTTAAAGAAATTTTCAAAACACTATCTTCTACAGCCTATGATAGAGCTCTAGAAAAAGAAGCCGATATGGAAAGCGTAAAGTATCTATTGAAAGCAGACATCAATCCAGAACCTATGGCTGATTTTATGTATGAATTAGCCCAAAAACACGATACCCCTGATGGTTTTGGTTGGATTTCAACCCATCCCGAATCGGAAGATCGTGCGAAATACATTTTAGAGTATTTAAAAGGTAAAAAGTACCAAAAGAAACAAACCATTTCCGAAGCCGATTGGAAGGCATACCAAGAAAAAATTAAGGATTTATAATAAAAAGAAAAAGCTAAACATTACGTTTAGCTTTTTTTATGATTTTTAACCTGAGAACTATTCTAATTTTTCACCCAACTTTCGTTCTAGTTCCGCCTGAAATTCTTCCATAACAGGTTTCATAGTGCTTTCTGGAATATCGGCAATCCTGATATACATTAATCCGTCAATAGCATTGTTGAATAAAGGATCGACGTTGAAGGCTACCAAGCGCGCATTTTGTTTGATGTATTTTTTAATCAAAACCGGAAGACGCAAATTACCTGGTTCCAATTCGTCAATGATTTTATCAAACTTATTCAAATCGGCTTCGGCTTCATCAAAGATAAAGTCTTTATCGGCGTCTTTAAGTTTTACTTTAAATTCCTTTTTCGGATGAACGTATTGGGCAATATACGGATCGTAGTAGTTGGATTTCATAAATTCAATCATCAACGATTTCGAAAAATCGGTAAATTGATTACTGATACTTACACCACCCAATAAAAACTTGTGTTCTGGATAACGTAACGTAGTATGAATGATTCCGCGCCAAAGCAAGAACAATGGCATTGGTTTTTGTTGGTAATCTTTTATGATAAACGCACGACCCATTTCAATCGAATTGTGCATCATTTCGTGTAATTCGCTTTCAAATCGAAACAAATCATTCAAGTAAAATCCTTCCATGCCGTATTTTGGGAAAATCTCCGAACCCAATCCCATTCGGTAAGCACCAGCAATTTGCTTGGTTTCATCATCCCAAAGAAACATGTGATGGTAGTATTGATCGTATTTGTCTAAGTCTATAGATTCGTTTGTTCCTTCACCAACTTCTCTAAAAGTCACTTCGCGCAAACGACCAATTTCGTGTAGTATGTTCGGAATTTTGTCGGCTTCTGTAAAAAAAACTTCATAGTTTTTACTTTGCAACAATCGGCAATCGGTATCTCTTAGTTTGTTTACTTCAGCCACCATTTTTTCTTGATTGGCAGGCGTAGCAATTTGTTTCGGACTTTTAGGCGTCTTTAAATTAGGCACCGATAGCAGTTGTTTGCTTTCTTCATTAAAAGAATTCGCCAACATATAGGTTTTCTTTCGTAAAAACTCCGAATACTCTTCAATGGATTGGTGTTCATTTTGTTCGGCAACCGGAATTGGCTTTCCAATGCGCACTTTAATAATACGATCTTTTTGAGTTAACAGTTCCGAGGGTAATTTAGCCGTGCGAAGGGTGTCGTTAATTTTGGAAAGCGAATAAAACAAACGGCTGTTTTTAGCATGAAAATAAATAGGAACGACAGGCACTTGTGCTTTTCGAATTACTTTGATAGCACCTTCTTCCCAAGTTTTGTCTACGACTAACTTGCCGTCTTTATACGTTGAAACTTCACCAGCTGGAAACATCCCCAACGGTTTTCCATCACTCAAATGGCGCAAGGTTTCTTTAATACCGATTACGCTAGATTTAGCATCCTTGTGATTTTCAAAAGGATTTACCGGCATTATATATTTTTTCATAGGTTCAATTCTATGAAGCAAAAAATTCGCAATAATTTTAAAATTGGGCTCTCTTTCAAGCATCAATTTCAAGAGTAAAATACCGTCAATTCCTCCAAGCGGATGATTGGAAATGGTAATATAGGCACCGTCTTTTGGCAACCGTTTTAAATCTTCTTCCGGAATTTCAAACTTAATTTGAAACTCATCCAAAATGGCATTTAAAAACTCTAAATCACTCAAATGTTTATTTCTATCGTAGATTTTGTTGAGCGTAGAAATTTTTAGCACTTTCATAAGCAACCACCCAGAAAAAGTTCCGAATATTCCATATTTATCAGCATTTATAGCCTTTGCAACTTCTTTGGCAGTAACTAAACCCATTTATGTATTTGTTTTTTGAGCAAGTAACAAAGATAATAATTCTTACGAATTTACCTCTAAAAAATAATGAAATCGATTAGGGTGTTAAAGATTTATTATAATTCGTTTATTGCATTTTGATTCTTAGGCATTTTAACTATTTTTGAAAAACTATAAAATTTAACAATGAGAATCATTTCTTATAATGTAAATGGGATTAGAGCTGCAATTTCTAAAGGATTTTTAGACTGGTTGCAACAAGCCAATCCCGATGTTATTTGTCTTCAAGAAATAAAAGCTAAAGAAGATCAAATTCCGATATTAGAAATTGCAAATGCAGGTTATGCCTACCAATATTATTTTCCAGCTGAGAAAAAAGGGTATAGCGGCGTCGCCATTTTATGTAAAACCGAACCCAAAAATATCGTATACGGCACCGGAATTCAGCACATGGATTTTGAAGGAAGAAACCTTCGTGTCGATTTTGACACCGTTTCAGTAATGAGTTTGTACTTGCCGTCGGGAACCAACATCGACCGATTGGATTATAAATTTCAATACATGGATGAGTTTCAAAACTACATCAATCATCTTAAAAAAGAGGTACCGAACTTGGTGATTTGCGGCGATTATAATATTTGTCACGAAGCGATTGATATTCACGATCCCATTCGAAATGCTACCGTTTCGGGGTTTTTACCTTCCGAAAGAAAATGGCTAGACGGCTTTATGAAATCGGGATATATCGACAGTTTTCGTCATTTTAATAAAGAACCGCACCACTATTCGTGGTGGAGTTACCGCGCCGGAGCTAGAGGCAATAACAAAGGCTGGCGCATTGATTACAATTTAGTGAGTGAAAATTTGAAAGACCGAATGACCAGAGCGGTTATTTTACCCGAAGCCAAACATTCTGATCACTGCCCAATTGTAGTTGAAATTGATGAGTAGCTTATCGCGCTGTTCGTTGCAACATTTTTCATAAAATTGTTTTTTTCTAAAGCAAAGAAAGAGCTTCCATTGGTCGCTTTCCTTCACTAAGAAAAAAATACAATTTTCTTGAAAAAGGGTTTCCACTTCCATCACGGCTAAGAACCACAATCGTTTCCAACAAAACGTTCTAGCTTAAATAGGGAAACCTAAAATGTCAATAACAATGTTAATAACACAATTTTTTAATAGATGAACAACCCTTTTGATGGGTTAATTTTGATTCGATTCAATAAATACAAAAACAATGATTAAAAAGATTTCCCTAGGATTATTAGTGTTAGCACTTTCCACTTCTTGTGTGTCTAAAAAGATTTACAACGACTTGGAAAATAAATTTGCTGATTTAAAGAAAGAGAACAGAAAACTTTCCGATGATAATGAGGCCTTAAACAAAGCCAAAAATCAATTGGAAACCGATGGTGCCAAACTCAAAGCGGATTACGACAAGCTTAAAGCAGAACGTGATAAATTACAAGCCGATTATGCCGCTACAGATAAGAATTTGAAAACACTTCAAGCCTCTTATAATGCGTTAGAAAAAGACAGTAACGATGCGCTTTCGGCAAACATTAATAAAAACCGTGAATTGTTAGCCCAATTGGAAGCAAAAGAAAAATCGTTGGCAGCAGAACAAGATCGCTTGAATAAATTAAAAGCCGATTTGGATGCCAGTTCTAAACGTTTAAGCGAGTTAGAGTCATACATAGCCGCCAAAGACGCTAGTATGAAGAAGTTGAAAGAAACCTTGATGAAATCCTTAAAAGCGTTTGATGGTAAAGGATTAACGGTTCATGAAAAAGACGGAAAAGTATACGTGTCTATGGAAAACAAATTGTTATTCCAAACCGGAAGTTGGTCGGTAAATGCCGAAGGAAAAACAGCCGTAGTGGAAGTGGGTAAAGTATTGGCTCAAAATCCAGACTTGTCTATATTAATTGAAGGACACACCGACGACGATAAAATTACTGGAAATCTTGGTGGTGGAATTGAAAACAACTGGGATTTATCTACCAAAAGAGCGACGGCAATTGTAAACATACTTTCGGAAAATAAAGGAGTTAATAAACAAAATTTAACCGCAGCTGGTCGTGGAGAATTCGCGCCTTTAATGAGTAACGATACCCCAGAAGGCAAAGCCAAAAACCGAAGAATTGAAATCATTTTAACGCCAAAATTGGATGAGATTTCCAAAATGTTGAACGACTTATAGACGTTAAATAAATACAAAAAAAGCCCTAAGACGAACTTAGGGCTTTTTTGTAGGTATTTGTTTGAATACGATATCATTAACATAAAAAAACAACGTTTTCGTAAGTTTATACATTTCTTAACTACGATTTATTTTGTTTTGTTAACATTTTAACTAATTTTGCCGGCTTATGAGGGTAATTTCAATTATACTGTACTTTAGTTTCCTACTAATAGGATGTGGGAGTTATTCTTATGCAGGTGCTCATACCGCCAATTCTACCAATTCATCATTTCAAAATTTTGCTCACAAAAAGCATATCAAACCTACCATTGAAGATCAAAGTATCGTTGTAATAGAAGATTCTGATGTTGATTTTGAAGATGATTATTTTGCAAATGAAAATAATAATGACCATTGTAAAACCAATTTCTTAGTTGGTAAGTATGATTTGATGAATACCTTATATTCGTTAAATAGCCAACAATTTGCATTATTAGAGTGTAAAAAATATTTTGAAATTTTTCTACACTCAAGGGTCAATTCCTGTCCCATCTACCTTTCTCAAAAAGTTTTAAGAATTTGATATATAATAGCAATTACTAAAGATAATTTTTATTTTAGTGATAGTAATTTGTAATTTTACTTCACATGAAAATAGTTATATCATTTTGTATGCTGTTAAATATTAGCTTAAAGGAATAATTTTCCAATAATCCAATCGCATAATTTCCATATTTAATCATGAAAAGAAAAATCGTGTTTTTAGGCTTAATTGCCTTATTGTCACTTACCAGTTGTAATTCCAAAAAAGAAGAAAAAGAAGAAGCTGTAAAATTTGCTGTTACCAATCCAGTCGTTATTGATACGTCTTTTACTAAACAATATGTTTCGCAAATTCGTTCGGTACGTAATATTGAAATTCGTGCACAAGAAAAAGGATTTCTTCAAAACATCTATGTCGATGAAGGGCAATATGTAAATGCAGGTCAGTTGTTATTCAGAATCATGCCTAAAATTTACGAAGCCGAATTGTTAAAAGCGCAAGCTGAAGCTCAATCCGCTTCTATAGAGTTGCAAAATGCCAAAATGTTGGCCGAAAAAAATGTAGTTTCTAAAAGCGAACAAGCCATGGCTCAAGCTAAATTGGAACAAGCCAGAGCTGAAGTTTCTTTGGCAAAATTACATTTGTCGTTTACCGAAATCAGAGCACCATTTGCCGGTACCATTGATAGAATCCCAAAAAAATTAGGAAGTCTTATCGACGAAGGTGAATTGCTAACCAGTCTTTCAGACAACAGTAAAATGTTTGCCTATTTTAATGTTTCTGAACCAGAATACTTAGAATATCAAAACAATGTAAAAGATAGAGGCGATACCAATGTAACTTTACTTTTAGCCAACGGACAGCCTTTAAAATACAAAGGAAAAGTAGAAGTTATTGAAAGTGAATTTGATAACGAAACAGGAAATATTGCCTTTAGAGCGAGTTTCCCAAACTCTGATAAACTTTTAAGAAATGGGGAAACAGGTGAGATTCAAATGAAAGTTCCTGTTAAAAATGCCGTGGTTATTCCGCAAAAAGCGACCTATGAAATTCAGGATAAAAAGTTTGTGTTTGTAGTCGATAAAAATAATGTACTTCGATCTCGTGAGATTACAATTAAAGGTGAAATGCCTGATTTGTATGTTGTGGAATCTGGAATAACTGTTGACGATAAAATTTTATTAGAAGGTATTCAAAAAGCCAACGATAATGATAAAATTAAATACGATTACCTTGATCCAAAGAAAGTAATTTCAACCTTGAGACTAAAATCGGAGTAGTGTAATAACGATATAAAAAAATAAAAAATGTTTAATAAATTTATACAAAGACCTGTATTGTCGATTGTAATATCGCTAATTATTGTCTTTTTAGGAATATTGTCAATGTTGGGTTTACCAGTAACGCAATTTCCTTCTATTTCGCCTCCCAAAGTTAATATTACTGCCGATTATCCTGGTGCCAATGGCGAATTGATGATTAAAGCAGTAGTAATTCCATTAGAACGTGCCATCAACGGTGTTCCCGGAATGAAATACATTACTTCTAATGCAGGAAATGATGGTGAAGCTTCGGTTCAAGTGGTATTTAATTTGGGAACTGACCCTAATCAAGCTGCGATTAATATCCAAAACCGTGTGGCTTCGGTAACCAATAAACTTCCTCCTTTAGTAATTCGTGAAGGGTTGAAAATTACTCGCGAAGAACCCAATATGTTGCTTTACGTAAACTTATTCAGTAAGGATCCTAAAGCAGACCAAAAATTCTTATATAATTATGCTGATATCAATATTTTATCTGATATAAAACGTGTTAATGGTGTTGGGTTTGCGGATATCTTAGGAAACCGTGATTATGCCATGCGTATTTGGTTGAAACCCGACAGAATGTTGGCGTACAAAATCTCTACAGATGAGGTTATGGAAGCTCTTAGTAATCAAAGTTTAGAAGCTTCTCCAGGGAAAACAGGTGAAAGTTCGGGTAAACGATCACAAGCATTTGAATATGTATTAAAATACAAAGGGCGTTTTACTACTAAAGAAGGTTATCAGAATATAGTGGTTCGCTCTAATGCTAACGGTGAGTTATTACGATTGAAAGATGTGGCTGATGTTGAGTTTGGAAGTTCCATGTACGACATCTATTCTAGTCTTGATGGAAAGCCATCAGCTGCAATTACGATAAAACAGTCCTATGGAAGTAATGCAAGTCAAGTAATTAGAGACGTTAAAGCCAAGCTTGAAGAATTGAAAAAAGCGTTTCCAAGCGGAATGGATTATGAAATCAGTTATGATGCCTCTAAGTTTTTGGATGCCTCTATCGAAAAAGTACTTCATACCTTAGTCGAAGCGTTTATTTTGGTTGGTTTAGTGGTGTTTTTGTTTTTGGGTGATTGGCGTTCCACGCTTATTCCGGCTATAGCCGTTCCAGTATCGCTTATTGGTACGTTTGCTTTCATGCAATTGTTTGGAATCACGATAAACTTAATCACTTTATTTGCATTGGTTTTAGCGATTGGAGTCGTCGTCGATGATGCGATTGTAGTAATTGAAGCCGTCCATGCCAAAATGGAAGAAGAACATCTTTCTGCCAGAAAAGCTACTAAAAAAGCCATGTCAGAAATTGGTGGTGCTATTATCGCTATTACCTTTTTAATGGCGGCGGTGTTTATCCCTGTGGCCTTCATGTCGGGTCCAGTTGGGATTTTCTACCGTCAGTTTTCGATCACAATGGCAACTGCCATCATACTCTCGGGTATTGTGGCGTTAACTTTAACACCAGCTTTATGTGCCTTAATGTTGAAAAATACTCATGGTGTCGCACGACCTAAAAATTTAATCAATCGCTTTTTGGACGGATTCAATAATAAGTTTAATATTTTGTCATCAAAATACCAAAAAATATTGTCTACGTTCATCAACAGAAGGTCTGTTTCGTTACTAGTATTGTTGGCATTTTGTACGGGTATATTTTTCATAAACAACAGCCTTCCCTCTGGATTTATTCCTAGTGAGGATCAAGGAATGTTTTATGCCATCATCCAAACGCCTCCAGGATCATCTTTAGAAAGAACCAATCAAATTGCTGAAAAACTTCAAAAAGTAGCCGAAAAAGTGGAAGGAGTAAAGTCAGTTTCAGCTTTAGCAGGATACGAAATTTTGGCCGAAGGAACAGGTTCTAATACGGGTACTTGTTTGATTAATTTAAAAGATTGGCACGAACGTAAACACAACGTTGAAGAAATAATCGAAGAGTTGGAGAAAGAGACCAAAGATATTTCGGGTGCTACAATCGAATATTTTCAACCTCCTGCAGTACCAGGTTATGGAGCTGCCGGTGGATTTGAGTTGCGTTTGTTGGATAAAGCTGGTTCTGGCGATTATAAAAAAATGGAAACCGTGAGTAGAGATTTTGTGGCTGCGTTAAAAAAACGTCCCGAACTTACTTCGGTATTTACATTCTACAGTGCCAGTTTCCCTCAATACATGCTTGATATTGATAACGATATTGCACAACAAAAAGGCGTAAGCATTGACAATGCTATGAATACACTCTCTACTTTGGTGGGAAGTAATTACGAAACCAGTTTCATTAAATACGGTAGACAGTACAAAGTAATTGTACAATCTTCACCTGAATTTAGAGCACTTCCAGAAGATATTTTGAAATTGTATGTTAAAAATGATCGTGACGAAATGGTGCCGTTTTCTGCCTTTATGAAAATGGAAAAAGTATACGGACTTTCAGAGATTACGAGACACAATATGTATACTGCTGCCGAAATTAGTGGTGCTCCTGCTATTGGATACAGTAGTGGAACGGCCATTGAAGTGGTAAAAGAAGTAGCCGAAAAAACACTTCCTAGAGGTTTCGGAATTGATTGGGCCGGAATATCTGCCGATGAGGTGGCTCGTGGAAACGAAGCGATTTACATCTTCTTAATTTGTCTTGGCTTCGTTTACTTAGTACTTGCTGCACAATACGAGAGTTTTATTTTGCCTTTAGTCGTGATTTTATCATTACCAGCCGGAATTTTCGGAGCGTTTTTATTCCTAAAATTGTTCGGTTTGGCCAACAACATTTATGCTCAAGTTGCCTTTGTAATGCTCATTGGATTACTGGGTAAAAATGCGGTATTGATTGTGGAGTTTGCTGCCCAAAAACACAGTCAAGGTGCTTCGGTACTGAATGCTGCGAAAGAAGGAGCTGCAGTGCGTTTCAGACCAATTTTGATGACCTCATTTGCTTTTATTGCAGGATTAATTCCATTGACATTAGCGACAGATCCGGGTAAAATTGGAAACAGAACCTTAGGTTCGGCTGCTGCAGGTGGAATGCTTATAGGAACCATTTGTGGGGTACTAATTATCCCAGGATTGTACTACATTTTTGGCAGAATTTCTGAAAAAACCAAGTTCGTTAAAAACGAAGAAGAAAATCCATTAACCGAAGAATTTGATACGCACAATGATGATGAATAATATAAAGTTATACCATTACCTTATCCCGCTAGGATTTTCTCTAGCGGTGGTAAGTTGTAAAGCGCCAGCAGTTGCACCAACACCAGCTAGCGCACCAATGCCCGAAGCCTATGTAACCAGTAAAGATACTGCGAACATGGCAACAACGCCTTGGAAAACCTTTTTTAAAGATAAAAATCTAACCGATTTAATTGATGTGGCGTTAAAAAACAACCAAGAGTTGCTCATTACGTTACAAGAAATTGAAATTGCCAAAAGCGAAATCCGTATGCGCAAAGGTGCTATTTTGCCAACAATTGGCATTGGTGCTGGAGCAGGAGTAGAAAAAGTAGGACGTTATACCAGTCAAGGTGCTGGAGATGCTTCTACAGAAATTACACCAGGGCAAGAATTCCCTGATCCATTAACAGACTATCGCGTGGCTGCGCTCGCACATTGGGAAGTTGATATTTGGAAGAAATTACGCAATGCCAAAAAAGCTGCTGTAACGCGCTATTTATCTACTGTTGAAGGGAAAAATTTTGTCGTTACCAATCTTGTTGCTGAGGTGGCAAGTTCGTATTACGAATTACTGTCTTTAGACAATCAGTTGGAAATTGTTAGACAGAATATCAAATTGCAACAAAATGCTTTAGAGATTGTAAAAATTCAAAAAGACGGTGCTCGTGCTACCGAATTGGGTGTTCAAAAGTTTCAAGCGGAAGTATTGGCTTCGCAAAATATGGAGTTTGAAATTTTACAACAAATTAAAGAAACCGAAAACCGAATCAACTTTTTATTAGGACGTTATCCGCAAGAAATAAAAAGAGATAAAACAAGTTTTGTGAGTGTAGCTCCAGCGACCATAAATTCGGGTATTCCTTCGCAATTGTTGGCTAATCGTCCCGATATTAAACAAGCCGAATTGGAGTTGGTTGCTGCCAAACTAGATGTAAAAGTAGCGCGTGCCGAATTTTATCCTTCGTTGGATATTTCAGCTTCATTAGGATTGCAAGCGTTTAAACCATCGTATTTGTTTACGGTTCCCGAATCGTTGTTGTATTCGTTAGTAGGTGATATTGCTGGTCCGCTAATCAATCGAAATGCGATAAAAGCCGAGTACAATAAAGCCAATGCACGACAATTACAAGCGTTATACAATTACGAACGTACCATTTTAAATGCTTATTTTGAAGTGTCAACAGAATTGTTCCGAATCAAAAATTTAGAAAGCAGTTATGGTTTAAAAACCAAACAAGTAGATGCCTTAAACCGTTCTATCGAGGTTTCTAATGATTTGTTCAAATCGGCACGTGTAGACTATTTTGAAGTGTTAATGACGCAACGCGATGCTTTAGAATCGCAATTGCAATTGGTGGAAATCAAGAAAGATCAATTAAATACATTGGTGCATATTTATAGAAATCTTGGTGGTGGTTGGAAATAACAGTTACACCACTTAGCTCAATAAAAAAAGACCGTCAGTAATGGCGGTCTTTTTTTTAATTTCAAAATTCCATGTTGAATATCCCAAGTTCAAAGAATGTTGAATATTCAATTTAGATTAACGAATGTTGATGTTTCAGTTTATGATTGTATAGAAATTTCAAAATTCAAAATTCCATGTTGAATATTCCAAGTTCAAAGAATGTTGAATATTCAATTTTGATTAACGAATGTTGATGTTTCAGTTTATGATTGTATAGAAATTTCAAAATTCAA
>NZ_JBMDKL010000062.1:0-300 GCF_057809695.1 Flavobacterium sp. FG139 | reverse complement strand
CCCAAGCCTAGCAATAGCGCAAAACCTGTGTTAGCGAATAGGCATTATATCTAGTTTACATTTTTATTGATTCAGTTTTCCGCAATCCAATTCCACGTAATCTAATTCCACGCAATCTAATTCCACGCAATCTAATTCCACGCAATCTAATTCCACGCAATCCAATTCCACGCAATCCAATTCCGCGAAGTTTTCCACGCAAACTAAATTTTCCATTACAGCTAAATATTCCACGAAAGATTTCTACGCAAAGTATTCAGACAAAGTTCAGTTAAGTTCCGAAAAAAAATAGAGTAGGAG
>NZ_JBMDKL010000061.1:0-318 GCF_057809695.1 Flavobacterium sp. FG139 | reverse complement strand
GTTCTCCTGATTTAGTAGCTTGTGGGGTAACTAATAATTCTGATTGTTATCCAAATACATTGCTTTATGTGGATAACGATGGCGATGGCTATGGATCTACTACTTTTGCAGCCTGCTCAGGAGTAACTAACAATTTAGATTGTAATGATAATAATAGCGCAATTTTAGCTGGAATTGTATTCTATTTAGATGCTGATCACGATGGATATGGTACTCCAAGTAGTTCAACATCCGCTTGTGTAGCGCCTTCGGGTTATGTTGCCAACAACACCGACTGCGACGACACCCGAGCTAATGTTCACCCAGGTGCTGTAGATG
>NZ_JBMDKL010000060.1:0-332 GCF_057809695.1 Flavobacterium sp. FG139 | reverse complement strand
ACAACAGTAGCTTTAATGACCGATTTGATTTATGCAGATATCGTTCCGTATACTTCAGGATACCGATTTAAAGTAACCAATTTGTTGAATCAAAATGATGTTCAAATCGTAGATAGACCTTTAAGAGAGTTCAGATTTAGTTTGTTGAGCAATGTTCAATTCAGCACGCCATATAAAGTAGAAGTAGCAGTTAAGAACAATGTAGACGGTACGTATTTCCCATACGGAACACCATGTACGGTAACTACACCATCGTTTCCAACGAGCTATTTACAAAACTCACAATGTGATTACACGGCAACTAACGTGAATGAAGTGATTTATGCTAACAT